>JBKJSO010000137.1:0-7275 GCA_046595835.1 Acidimicrobiales bacterium
ACTCGCCGCGCGACTCGCGCACCTCGGGGTTGATCACCACTTGGGGGCCATCCCCGATGTCGTACACGAAGATCCGCTTCCGCACGCCGACCTGCGGGCCGGCCAGGCCGAGCCCGGGTGCCTCGTACATGGTGGTCAGCATGTCGTCGGCGAGACGAGCCAGCTTGCCGTCGATGTCGGTGACGTCAGCGGCGCGCTGGCGCAGGACGGGGTCACCGATGAGACGGATCTCGTAGGGCGCGACCATCGACCCAGGTTACCGGCACCGTTGCCGGTAGGTTCACCTCCGATGGGAGACGCGCCTGGTCACTACTTCGAGGCCAATCCCGAGGCGGGCTCGCGGCGAGGGGCGGTCCGCCTGGACCTGCCCGATCGATCGTTCACCCTGACCACCGACCGGGGCGTGTTCGCCGGCGGCCATGTCGACGCCGGCACGAAGTACCTCCTGCTCGAGGCGCCGCCTCCGCCGGCCGCCGGCACCTTCGTCGACCTCGGCTGTGGCTACGGCCCCATCGCCTGCACCCTCGCCGCTCGGGTCCCGGAGGCGACCGTCTGGGCGGTCGACGTGAACCGGCGGGCTGTGGACCTGTGCCGCGAGAACGCGGCACAGGTCGGCCTCACCAACGTGCGCGCCATCGACATCGCTGAGGTCGCCCACGACCTCCAGGTCGATCTCCTGTGGTCGAACCCACCGATCCGCATCGGCAAGGCCGCCCTCCATGACCTCCTCGGCAGCTGGCTCGCACGGCTCCGCCCGGAGGGACGAGCGGTGCTCGTGGTGCAGAAGCACCTTGGCGCGGACTCGTTGCAGCGCTGGCTGGCCGAGTCGGGATGGCCCACCGAGCGCCTCGGCGCACGAGCCGGCTATCGGCTCCTCGGGGTGACGGCTCGGTGAAGCAGCTCGACGGCACGGGCATGAAGCGGCTGCACCGCGACTGGCGGCGACGGACCGAAGGACGGCTGGCGCTGGTGCTAGACGACGTACAAGGCCCGTTCAACGTGGGCGCCATCATCCGCACCGCGGCGGCACTGCGGGTGGACGAGGTGTGGCTCGCCACTCGCACACCGGAGCCCGGCGACGGCAAGGTCGCCAAGACCGCGCTCGGCACCGACCGCTACCTCACCTTCCATCGCGCTGCCGACGGTGCCTCGGCCGCCGCCGCGGCACGCGCGGCCGGCTACCAGGTGGTGGCCATCGAGCTGGCCGACGCTGCCGTGCCGCTGCACGAGCTAACCCTGGGCGACGCCACCTGCCTCGTCGTCGGTCACGAGGATCGAGGGTGTGCGCAAGCCACGCTCGCCGCCTGCGACGCCGTCGCCTACTTGCCGCTGCTCGGCAAGGTCGGCTCGCTCAACGTCGCCACCGCGGCGTCGATCGCCTGCTACGAGGTGCGCCGCCAAACGTGGTCACGAGGCGTAACTCCCACCTGAGCAACGCGGGGGCGTCCCGGGCTCGGGTCCAATAGGTTGCGCCGCATGACTGCGAGGGATGCCGATCATCATGGGGTGCGGACGCTTCGAACCGAGGAGCTGCTCGAGGCCGCCCGCCTGGTCGGTCGCACCATGCTGGCCTCCGTCAGCGACGAGGTCACCGAACGGTGGGCGGCCATGTTCGAGGGTGACACCACCCACGGAGCCATCTCATCCGACGGTGAGGTGGTGGGCGTGGCCCGGTGGTTCGGGACCGATCTCTCACTTGATGGCCCGTCGATTCGGGCCGCGTGCGTCACCGCGGTTGCCGTCCTCTCCACCCATCGCCGCCAAGGCCACCTCCGGCGCCTCATGGACGCCCAGCTCGAGTCGATCGCAGCCGCCGAGGTGCCAATCGCGCTCCTCGTGGCCGCCGAGTGGCCCATCTACGGTCGCTACGGCTTCGGTCCAGCCGTCGACGCCTGCGGCATCGAGCTCGATGCGGCTGCGGCGCGCTTTGTGGCGGCACCCATCGGCTCCATCGAGCTCGTCGGGCCGGCCGATCTCCGACCACATCTCGAGGCGGCGCACGACAGACGTTGGGCGCGCACCATGGGCGCGGTCACGCGCGACAGCGACACCTGGGACCACATCGCAGGCGTCCGGCAGTGGCCGAACGAGACCAGCGACCCCGGTCACGCGCGGGGCGCCCTCTGGCGGGACGACTCGGGCGCGGTGCAGGGTGCGGTGGCCTACCGGGTCGAGGAGGGGTGGACCCGAAACCGGCCCACCGGAAAGCTGCATGTGCAGCTCCTCGTCGGCGCCACTCCCGTGGCCGAGCGCGAGCTCTGGCGCCACCTGAGCGATACGGACTGGGTGAGCACCGTCGTCGCGGGCAACCGCAGCGTCGACGACCCGCTCCCCTTGTGGCTCGAGGACGCGCGGGCCGCCGTGCAGCTCGACCACTTCGATTGCATCTGGGCCCGGATCCTCGATGTGCCCAGCGTGCTCAGACACCGACGGGCCCCGATCGCGGGTGGGGCGGTGCTGGAGGTCGTCGACGACCTCGGCTTCGCGAGCGGACGCTGGGCGCTGGACCTGGGCCCCGACGGTGCCGAGGTGTCGCCGACCTCCGAGTCGGCCGACCTGCGCCTCCCTGTGCGTGCGCTCGGGGCCGCATCCCTCGGTGGCACATCGCTGGCGAGGCTCCAGCAGGCAGGTTGGCTGGACGAGGAGCGCCCCGGCGGCGTC
Source organism: Acidimicrobiales bacterium (assembly GCA_046595835.1). Lineage (GTDB taxonomy): Bacteria > Actinomycetota > Acidimicrobiia > Acidimicrobiales > VFJN01 > VFJN01. Next base: position 2,662 of record JBKJSO010000137.1, read on the forward strand.
GCTCGCCTCGATGCACTGCTCCGCACCCCCACCGCTCCCTGGTCGCCCACCACCTACTGACCGCCATCTCTGCACCCTCAGCCCCGCATGCCGGTGGTGTGGGTGCACAGATCTTGGTGTCAGGTGCGGAGGGGGTCGACCTCGATGCGGAGGCGGCCGGGCGGACGGCGCACCACGGCGAGCGCATCGCACAGCGTGGCGTGATCGCACGCTCGCAGCAGCCAGCGACCCTCCGCCAGCGCGGCCACCTCCATGCCCGACGGTGTGCCCAGTGCCGTGATGAAGGCATCGGCCGCCGCGCCGGACACCTCGGCCACGGCGGCGAAGGGCGGCAGGCGGAGCAGGGCCCGGCGCTCGCGCTCCGCATCGGCAACGCGACCGGGATCCGCGTGGACAGCGGCCTGCACCACCTCGTGCTCGGGTGAGCGGGTCTGCAGCAGCAGCCGACCGCCGCCTCGACCAGGGGTGCCCGGGGCGGCGGCCACCACTCGGGCAGCCCGTGCGATCAGTCCGAAGGCCTGCTCCGCGGCGCGGTAGCGCGGGACGAGGAGCTCTTGGTCGAGGTCGAGGAAGGCAACCGCGTCGGCGCGGCCGATCCGCTGCAGCAAGGCCTCGGTGCCCACGACCACCCTCGTGCTGGCCTCCCGCACGTCGGACGACGCTGTGACCTCGGCCACGGCCTCGCCCACCAGGGCCTCGAGATCGTCTCGCACGCGGCTCACGCCGGCCCGCACGTTCTTGAACCGGGTGCCCCCGCAGTGGAGGCAGACCGCCGGACGGGTGGCGCCGCAGCGGCGGCAGTGCAGGTCGTCGCTCGGCTGCTCGACCGAGGCCTGGCAGGCGGCGCAGCGCGCCAGCTCTCCACAGGCCACGCACGCAAGGAGCTTCGATCGGCCGGTGCGGTTGAGGATGCACAGGACCCGCTGCTCGCTGCGCACGAGACGGGTGAGGGCGGGCGAGATGATGCTGGCCGCCCGGGGATCCTCCTCGCGTCGGTCCACCACCTCCACCACCGGCCATCCCGCTCGCTCCCGGGCGCGGTCGGGCACGTGCAGTGTTCCCCAGGTCAGCGCCTCGAGCGACGGGCACGGCGAGGTGAGCACGCACGGCACGCCGGCGCGGCGGGCTCGTTCGATCGCTACATCGCGCGCGTGCCACGTGGGCGATTGCTCCTGCTGGTGGACCTCGTCGTGCTCGTCGAGCACCAGGACGGCGCCGAGGTCGCCCACGGGGGCCCAGACCGCGGCCCGGGCACCGATCACCGTGGCTCCGGCGGCTCCGGCGGCCCAGTCGCCAGGGTGCTGCGCCACCACCACCCCACTGCGACGCAGTCGAGTGGCGATCATGTGGGCCATCGCCACCGTGGGGCACACGATCAGCGCGTTGCCGCGGGCCGCCACCACCGCCGCCACCGCCGCCAGGTCCGCCCCGGGGGGCAGGCGGACCACCGCCCGGCCGTCGTCGAGGGCCGCTCGCAGCACGGGACCCACTTGCGGCTGCGCCGCTCGACTGACCGGCGCGCTGGGGAGTCGGGCGACGACCCGCTCGGGTGAGGCCGTCTTCAGCAGCGACGCGGTGCGCCCCGCCCAGCGCCAGGCTGCCCACCGCGCCAGATCGAGGAGGTCGGGCGTGGGTCCGAGACCGCTGCGCTTGGCCAGGGGGCGCAGAGCGACACCGTCGGGTGGATCGACGTCGAGCTCGACGATCCACCCACCCACCCGACGGCCGTGCAGCGCGATGCGCACGACATCACCGACGCGCACCTGGTCCCGGAGGGGCTCCGGGACCAGGTAGTCGAACGTCTTGTCGATGGCTGGCACATCCGGGAGGACCCGGACGACCCGCGGCGGCACGGGCGTGGCGTGGGTCAGAGACCCAGAGCCGACTTGAGGTCGTCGACCCGGGTGGCCTGCTCCCAGGTGAGGTCCTTGTCGTTGCGGCCGAAGTGCCCGTAGGCGGCGGTCTTGCGATAGATCGGCCGACGCAGGTCGAGGTCGCGGATGATGGCGGCGGGTCGGAGGTCGAAGATCTGGCGCACGGCATCGCTGATCTTGGCCGGATCGACGGTCTCGCTGCCGAAGGTCTCCACGAAGATCGACACGGGCTGCGCCACGCCGATTGCGTACGCCACCTGGATCTCACAGCGGGTCGCCGCACCGGCGGCGACGATGTTCTTGGCGACCCAACGAGCCGCGTAGGCCGCCGAGCGGTCGACCTTGGAGGGGTCCTTCCCGGAGAAGGCACCGCCGCCGTGGCGAGCGGCCCCGCCGTAGGTGTCGACGATGATCTTGCGACCCGTGAGGCCGCAGTCGGCGTGAGGGCCGCCGAGCTCGAAGGTGCCGGTGGGGTTCACGAGCACCTTGACGTCGGAAGTGTCGATGTTGGCCGGCAGCAGCGGGGTGATGACGTGCTCGATGAGATCGGGCTTGATCAGGGTCTCGGGGTCGAGGCCGGGCTGATGCTGCGTCGAGATGAGGACGGTGGTGAGCCGCGTGGGGACGTTGTCCTCGTAGTCGACGGTGACCTGGGTCTTCCCATCGGGGCGCAGGTACGGGAGGATCCCGGCCTTGCGCACCTCGGCGAGGCGGTGGGCCAGACGGTGGGCCAGCCAGATCGGCATGGGCATGAGGTCGTCGGTCTCGACGCAGGCGTACCCAAACATCATCCCCTGGTCGCCCGCACCTTGGGCGTTGAGGATGTCCTCGCCGGAGGTGCCCGAGCGGGTCTCGAAGGCGGTGTCGACGCCCTGGGCGATGTCGGGTGACTGCGGGTCGATGGAGGTCATCACACCGCAGGTGTTGCCGTCGAAGCCCACCGACTCACGGTCGTACCCGATCGACTTGATCGTCTCGCGCACGATGGCGGGGATCTCGACGTAGGCCGTGGTTGTGATCTCACCCGCCACGATGGCCAGGCCGGTGGTGACCATCGTCTCGCAGGCCACCCGGGCCATCGGATCCTCGGTGAGGATCGCGTCGAGGATCGAGTCGGAGATCTGGTCGGCCATCTTGTCGGGATGGCCTTCGGTGACGGACTCCGATGTGAAGGTCCACTGGCGAGTCACGGGGGGCTCCTTGTTGTCGAGACGTGGTTGAGGATGGCACGGGCAACAGCCCGCTTGTCGGTGAGCGGGATCTCCAGCGCGGAGCCGTCGGCTCCCAGGATCACAACCGCGTTGGTGTCGTGCTCGAAGCCCACGCCCGGGGCGGAGACGTCGTTGGCGACGATCAGATCGACGCCCTTGCGGGCGAGCTTCTCGGCGGCGTTGGCACGGAGGTCGTCGGTCTCCGCTGCGAACCCGACGAGCGTCTGGCCGGATCGGCGACGGGCGCCCAGAGCGGCGAGGATGTCGGTGGTCGGCTCGAGGACGACCTCGGGTGCGCCACCAGCCTTCTTGATCTTGCTGCTGGCGGACGTGGCGGGACGGAAGTCCGCGACGGCCGCAGCCATGACGATGATGTCGGCGTCGTCGGACCGGGTGAGCACGGCCTGCTCCATCTCGGCCGCCGTGTCGACCCGCACGACATCGATGCCCGTGGGTGTGGCGAGCGCTGTGGTGGTGACGAGGGTGACCTTGGCGCCTCGGGCGGCGGCTTCCTCGGCCACAGCGTGACCCTGCTTGCCCGACGAACGGTTGCCGATGAACCGAACCGGGTCGATGGGCTCGCGCGTGCCGCCCGCCGTGACGAGCACCCGAAGACCAGCCAGATCGAGGGCGGTGGGGATCTCAGCGAGTAGCGCAGTGACCGCGTCGACGATGTCGGCGGGCTCGGCCAGACGACCGGCTCCCACATCCCCGCCGGCCAGTCGCCCGACGGAAGGCTCCACCACGTGCACCCCGCGGGTGCGCAGCAGCGCCAGGTTGTCCTGCACGGCCGGGTGCTCCCACATCTCCGTGTGCATGGCGGGGCAGACCATCACCGGCGCGCGGGTGGCGAGGAGCACGTTCAGGAGCAGGTCGTCGCTGATGCCGGCGGCGTAGAGCCCGAGCACCCGAGCCGTGGCAGGCGCGACGAGCACGAGGTCGGCGGTCTGGCCGAGGTGCGTGTGTGGGATCGGGTGCGGTTCATCCCACAGCGATGTCCAGGCCCGCTCGGAGCCGAGCGCGTCGAACGTGGTGCGACCGATGAAGTGCAGCGCACCCTCGGTGAGCACGGGCACGACGTGGGCGCCGGCGTCGACGAGGCGACGACAGATCTCGACCGCCTTGTAGGCGGCGATGCCTCCCGACACACCGAGGACGATGCGCTTGCCCTCGAGCATGGCGTTGTGCGCGCGCCGGCCTATTCGGCCGACTCGGTGCCCTCGGCCACGTCGGTGTCGACCTCGGCCTCGGGTTCTGGCCACACACCGAGGATCTTGTCGGCCTCGATCTCCTCGAAGGCGATGGAGAGGGGCTTGCGGGCGGACGACGACACCTGCGGCGGCACCACGGTGCCGAGGCCCTCGGACAGCTGGTTGTAGTACGAGTTGATCTGGCGGGCCCGCTTGGCACCCAGGGTGACCAGCGTGAACTTCGACCCCGCGCGCTCCAGGAGCCCTTCGATGGCCGGGTTCATCATCGTGTCGTGGCGCGACGCCATGTCAGATCCTCTTCAGCTCGCAGTCGGGACA
>JBKJSO010000145.1:0-4898 GCA_046595835.1 Acidimicrobiales bacterium
CATCTACTCGCTGATCGTCAACACGATCGTCGGCCCCGACGTGGGTGGCTGGTTCTTCCCCACCCACCAGTGGTGGGTCCTCATGCTCTGGGTGGTGCCGCCGTTCCTCGCCCTCACCTTGTCGCTCGTGCTCCGGCTCTCCGCCAAGGTGAAGTCCACCGCGGCCGCCCAGCAGGCATCAGCACTGGTCAGCCTCCCGCTGATCATGGTCGCCTACAGCCAGGCCACCGGCAGCCTCTACGGCGGCGACCAGCTGGCGTGGTACATCGGCGCCATCGCCTGGCTCCTCGCCATCGTGGCGCTGTGGCGCGGCGTGCGCGCCGTGACCAGAGCCCGGCTCCTGGGCGTCGCCGACGAGCAGTGACACGCGGCTCCGGGCGTCGCTGCGCTCCTGCCGGGGTGCGAGTCAGCGGGTGGCGTTGACTGCCTCGACGAGCTCTCTTGTTGAGCGGAAGGTGAGACCAGCGACGGCCTTGTGGGCGTAGCGCACCACGCCTTCGGCATCGATGACGAACACTGACCGGCGATAGAAGCCCAGCGGGCCCAGGATCCCGTAGGCCTCGGCCACGGCCTTGTCGGTGTCGGCCAGCAGGGGGAAGCCGAAGCCTCCCTGCTTGCAGGAGAAGTCGTCGTGGCTCTGGACGGACTGCGGGCTGATGGCGAGCACCTGCGCGCCGGCATCCTCGAAGGAGGCGATGTCCTCCGTGTAGGCGTTCAGCTGCCGGGTGCAGACGGGAGTGCTGTCGCCGGGATAGAAGACGAGCACCACCGGCTGCCCTCGGTACTCGTCGAGCGAGTAGGTGCGACGCCCCTCGGCGGTGGTGTCGCTCCCGTCCAGGGTGAAGGTGGGGGCCAGAGCGCCGACCTCGGCGCCCATCAGGTGTCCATCGATTCGAGGATGGCGTCGGAGATGTCGAAGTTCGCGTACACGTCCTGCACGTCATCATTGTCGTCGAGCAGGTCGATGAGGCGGAGCACCTTCTTCGCAGCCTCGTCGGTGTCGAGATCGATCGTGGCGGTGGGCACCATCGTGAGCTCGGAGGAGGCGACCTCGATGCCGGCTGCCTCCAACGCCGTTCGCACGGCGTGGAGCTCCGTCGGCGGGGTGGTGATCCGCCAGGCCTCACCGTCGTCGGCGATGTCCTCGGCGCCGGCGTCGAGGGCCAGCAGCATCAGATCATCCTCGGCGGCCGAACGGTCGGCCAGCACGATGCCCTTGCGCTCGAACTGCCACGCCACCGCACCTGGCTCGGCCATCGACCCGCCGTTCTTGGAGAAGACGTTGCGGATCTCCGAGCCGGTGCGGTTGCGGTTGTCGGTCAGCACGTCCACGAGCACGGCGACGCCTCCGGGCGCGTAGCCCTCGTAGACGATCGACTCGTAGATCACGCCTTCGAGGTCGCCGATGCCACGCTTGATCGCCCGTTCGATCGTGTCGATCGGGACCGACGCGTCGCGCGCCTTCTGGAACATGGTCCGCAGCGACGGGTTCATCTCCGGGTCACCGCCGCCCTCGCGAGCAGCCACCTCGACCTGGCGGATCAGCTTGGCGAAGAGCTTGCCCCGCGCCGCGTCGGCTGCGCCCTTCTTGTGCTTGATGGTTGCCCACTTGGAATGACCACTCATTGCTAGATCTCCTTGAGGAAGCGATCGTGGAGGCGGAGGTCGGGGGTGAGCTCCGGATGAAAGGCGGCCACGGTCACCGCGCCCTGGCGGCACAGCACGGGGTGCCCGTCGACGGTAGCCAGCACCTCGACCTCGGGTCCGGCGCGCTCGACGAAGGGGGCCCGGATGAAGATGGCCCGAACGGGTTCGCCCGCCATCCCGGTGAGGGGCAGGTCGGCCTCGAACGAGTCGACCTGGCGACCGAACGCGTTGCGTCGCACCGAGATGTCGACCGCGCCGAAGCAGCGCTGATCCTCTCGCCCGTCGAGGATCTCGGCCCCGAGGAGGATCATGCCGGCGCAGGTCCCGAAGGTGGGCAGCCCGTCGGCCAAGCGCTCGGCGAGGGGGTCGAAGAGCCCCGAGGACTCCAGCAGCATCGACATCGTGGTGGACTCACCGCCGGGGAGCACGAGCGCGTCGACCTCGGCGAGGTCAGCCGGGGTGCGGACCTCGCGCGGCTCAGCGCCCAGGGAGCGCAGGCACGCCGTGTGTCGAGCGAAGGCGCCCTGCAGGGCGAGCACGCCGACCTTCACCTGGGGGCCTCGATGCGGTGCGCATGGTGGGGTGATGCTACCGGTCGCAGCGAGCCGACCCCTACCAGCCGCGGTCGGCCAGCTTGGTCTCGAGCTGGCCGATCTCGAGGCCTGGCATGGCGGCCCCGAGGCCCCGCGAGACCTTCGCCACGATCCCTGCATCCGTGAAGTGCGTGGTGGCCTCGACGATGGCCTTGGCCCGCCGCGCCGGATCGTCGGACTTGAAGATGCCCGAGCCCACGAAGACGGATTGCGCGCCCAGCTGCATGACGAGCGCAGCATCGGCGGGGGTGGCGATGCCCCCGGCGCAGAACAGCGGCACCGGCAGCTCACCCGTCTCCGCCAGCTCCTGCACGAGGCCCACGGGCGCCTGCAGGCGCTTGGCCCAGTCGTAGACCTCGGCCGAGTCGGCCTGGGTGATCTTGCGGACATCGCCCAGGATCGAGCGCAGGTGGCGCACCGCCTCGACGATGTTGCCGGTGCCGGCCTCGCCCTTGGACCGCAGCAGGCAGGCTCCCTCGCTGATCCGGCGGAGGGCCTCTCCCAGGTTGGTGGCGCCGCACACGAACGGCACCGTGAAGGCCCACTTGTCGATGTGGTGGGCCTCGTCAGCCGGCGTGAGCACCTCGGACTCGTCGACGTAGTCGACGCCGAGGGCCTCGAGCACCTGCGCCTCCACGAAGTGTCCGATGCGGGCCTTGGCCATCACCGGGATCGTGACGACGTCCTTGATGCCTTCGATCATCTCCGGATCCGACATCCGGGCCACGCCGCCATCGCGGCGGATGTCCGACGGCACCCGCTCGAGGGCCATCACGGCGACTGCGCCGGCATCCTCCGCGATCTTGGCCTGGTCAGGATCGACGACATCCATGATGACGCCGCCCTTGAGCATCTCGGCGAGCCCGCGCTTCACCCGAGTGGTGCCGGTGTCATGTGCGATGGGGCGGGAGGAGGCGTCGACCATGCCTCGATGCTACCGGCGGCCTGCGGCCACCCTGAAGCCGGTAACCGGGCCGCTACAGGCGCCCGGCGCCGCCAGGCTCCGGAAGGGCCACCCACGTGCGCCCGGGGGTGAGGCTGATGGGGTTGCCGTCGACGTCGGTGTAGGTGGTGACGGCATCGAGGGCCGGCTTGTGCCAGCGACCCACCACGACGCCGCCGCTGGTGAGCACCCAGGCGTCGCCTTCGCCAACCATCTGGGCCTCGGGGATGGGCTTCCCGAACTGGTCGTTCACCCCGGAGCTCGCGTAGGGGGTGAACTGGATGATCACGTTGGGCGGCGCGATCTGGACACCGGCAGCGTCGACGTGCGGCGTGCCCTTCTGGGAGCGAGCCCAGCCAGTGCCGTTCCACCGGTACTCGACCGGCGCCGCGCCGGCGCTCGTCCCGTAGGTGACGAGCATCCCCGCGACCGGCTCGAGGTGGGCGGGCTGCTGGTCCGGAGCCCGGTAGGTGAACAGCGCCGGCGGCGGTGACGACCCGTCGTTGGGGAGCGCCATCAGCTCAGCGGTGGACTTCAGCATGAGGTTGTCCGGGGCGTGCCGGTCGCCAGCGCGATAGAAGTGGCCGGAGGCCCGGTCATAGCCGACGTCGTTGAGGTTGGCGGCCCGGATGCGTGCCGCGAAGTTGTCGTTGGCCCCGCTCCAGGCGAAGAAGGGCCGGTGCAGCGTGGCCAGCACGCCGAGGTCCGACGAGCGCGCCGAGCGCACCGGACCGACGGGAGCGGCATCGGTGGACTGAAAGATCGCCAGCAGTCGGGTGACGCTCCCCTCCACCCGCTCCTCGTACACGACGTCGGCCTGGTTGAGACCGGCCTGAGGCCGCGCCTTGGGCTCCACGTTGTCGACCTTCACGACGAGGGCCGAGCGGGCCAGGAGGGCGGCGTCGCCGGGTTGACCGGTGAGCGGCGCAACCGGCGCCGGGGCCGTGGTGGTCGTGGGAGCAGCGGTGGTGGTGGGAGCCGCCGTGGTGGTGGGTGCGCTCGAACCCCCGCCGCCGGAGAGCGCCAGCACGACGCCCCCGAGCACGATGACGCCTCCGACGACACCGGCGATGACGCGGTTCCTGGTCGAGTCGAGCAATCCGGACAGCACAGCGAAGGTCTCCTAAGGCAGGGGAAGGTTGCATCCAGCGTGTCCGCTGGAACGACCCGGATGGGGGATCCGGGCCTAGAGCTCGCGGAGGAGCGCGATGCGCTCCTCCAGCGGCGGATGCGTGTCGAACAAGCGGTTGAGGCGGGCCATGCGACCCTCCCCCTCCGCGACGGCCTGGGGCTGCTCGATCCACAGATGGGCCGTGGCATGGGAGGTGGACCCCACGACGGTGTAGTCGTCACGCAGCTTCTCGAGGGCCGAGATCAGGCCCGGCGGGTAGCGGGTGAGCTCCACCCCCGACACGTCGGCGAGCGTCTCGCGCTTGCGACTCACCGCCGATTGCATCACTCGGGCGATCAGCGGCGACAGCACGAGCAGGGCGAGGCCGAGCACGGCGAGGATGGCGAGGGGGCCACCGCCCTGGTTGTCGTTCTCGTTGTTGCGGCTCCGCCCCATGCCGAACCAGAGGAAGCGCACGCCCATGTCGGCTGCGATGGCGATGACGCCCACCATCGTGTCGACCTTGGCCGTCACGATGGTGGGCGTCATCGCCATCGCAGCCGACATGGGCGTGCGCTTCCTCTGGTTCGGCATGGGGCGGAGC
>JBKJSO010000165.1:0-4354 GCA_046595835.1 Acidimicrobiales bacterium
CAGCGGGCGGATCGGGAGCTGCAGATCACCCCACCGAGGACGATCGCGTCGGGCCGGTCGTTTGCCACCGTCGTCACCTACTCCGGCGTGCCTCGGCCGGTGAGCGACGGCACCGACCTGTTCGAGGTGGGGTGGCAGCGCGACGGTCGCGAGGCCTACGTGGTGTCGGAGCCCGTGGGGGCGGCCACGTTCTTCCCCGTGAACGACCACCCGACCGACAAGGCCACCTACACCTTCGAGATCACCGCGCCCGCCGATCAGGTGGTGGCGGCCAACGGGCTGCTCACGGGCTCGCACGACCTCGGCCCCGGCGCCCGCGAGTGGACCTACGAGGCCCGCGACCCGATGGCGAGCTACCTCGTGCAGATCGCGATCGGGGACTACGAGCTGGTCGACGGCGGCACGGTCGGTGGGGTCGTGATCCGTCACGCCTTCCACCGCTCGCTGAGGTCCACTGCGGCCAGGCAGTCGGCGGCTCGCACGGCGGAGATGATCAACGTGCTCGATGACGTGTATGGCCCCTTCCCGCTCGAGGCCTACGGCGTGCTCGTCGTCGACCAACCGCTCGGCTTCGCGCTCGAGACCCAGACGCTCACGATCCTCGGGTCCGACGTCGGATCGCTCTCGGGGAACACCGACCTGGTGCTGCTGCACGAGCTGTCGCACCAGTGGGTGGGCGACGCGGTGAGCCTGGTGTCGTGGAAGGACATCTGGCTGAACGAGGGGTTCGCCACCTACAGCGAGTGGCTGTGGACCGAGCGCACTGGCGGCCAGAGCGCGGCGGCGGCTGCCCGGGCGGCGGGCCGACGCTCCGATCTCGACGCGCCGCCCGGTGACCCGGGCGCGGCCGAGCTCTTCACGCGGGCCGTGTACCTCCGGGGCGGGATGACGCTGCAGGCGCTGCGAGAGCAGATCGGGGACGCCGCCTTCTTCAAGGTCCTGCGCACCTGGGTCGACGAGCATCGAGGAGGCTCCGCGTCCACCGCCGACTTCGTCGCCCTCGCTGAACGCGTCAGCAACCAGCACCTGGGCGATCTCTTCCAGCGCTGGCTCTACACCGCGGGCCTGCCTGCCCTCGGCTGAACGGCCCGCCTGCGCCGGACTCAGGCCGTGGGGAGCCAGGCGGGGCGCTGGGCCTCGAAGGTGGTGATGGCGCTCTCGGTGCGAAGCGTGATGCCGATGTCGTCGAGGCCCTGGAGGAACCGCTCGCGGGTGGAGTCGTCAAGGGGGAAGCTGACCTCGAGCCCCAGCGCCGGGGCCGACAGGGTGCGTCGGTCGACGTCGACCACCAGCTCGAGCGTGGGATCTGCGTCGACGGCAGCCAGCAGCTGCTCGCCGACCTCGCTGGTCACCTGCACGGGCACGAGGCCGTTCTTGGTGCAGTTGTTGCGGAAGATGTCGGCGAAGCGGGAGCTGATGACAGCCTGGAACCCGTAGTCCATGATCGCCCACACGGCGTGCTCACGACTCGAGCCGGTGCCGAAGTTGGGGCCGCCGATCAGGATGTTGGCGCCCGCGAAGCGCTCGTCGTTGAGCACGAAGGCCCGGTCGTCGCGCCACGATGAGAACAGGCCCTTGCCGAAGCCGGTGCGCTCCACGCGCTTCAGCCACTCGGCCGGGATGATCTGGTCGGTGTCGACATCGGAGCGGTCGAGCGGCACCGCCGTGCCTTGGACGATCTGGACTGCTTGCATCGGGAGGTCCTCTCAGTCGAGATCAGTGGGGAGGGCGAAGTGCCCCGCGATGGCGGTGGCCGCCGCGACGGCCGGCGACACGAGATGCGTGCGACCGCCACGGCCCTGTCGGCCCTCGAAGTTGCGGTTGCTGGTGGACGCCGACCGCTCGCCCACGGCGAGCTTGTCGGGGTTCATGGCTAGGCACATGGAGCATCCGGGCTCGCGCCAGTCGAAGCCGGCGGCGACGAACACCTTGTCGAGCCCCTCGGCCTCCGCTTGGCGCTTCACGGCGAACGAGCCCGGCACCACGAGCGTGCGCACGCCTGCCTTGACGGTGCGGCCAGCGGCCACCGCGGCAGCCGCCCGCAGGTCTTCGATGCGCGAGTTCGTGCACGAGCCGATGAACACGGTGTCGACGGCGACGTCGCGCACCGGCACGCCGGCGGTGAGGCCCATGTACTCGAGCGCGCGGGCCGCGCTGTCGCGCTCGTTCGGGTCAGCGAAGTCGTCGGGCGACGGGATGGTGCCCGACAGCGGCACCACCTGGGCCGGATTGGTGCCCCACGAGACGTGCGGGGTGATCAACGCGGCGTCGAGGCGCACCTCCTTGTCGAAGGTGGCGCCCTCGTCGGTGGGTAGGGCGCGCCAGTCGGCCAGCGCCGCCTCCCATGCCGCGCCCGAGGGTGCGTGGGCGCGGCCTTCGAGGTAGGCGAAGGTGACGTCGTCGGGGGCGATGAGTCCGGCCTTGGCGCCAGCCTCGATCGACATGTTGCAGATCGTCATGCGCCCCTCCATCGAGAGGCCAGCGATGGTGTCGCCGCGGTACTCGATGATCGAGCCGATGCCGCCGCCGGTGCCGATGCGACCGATTATGGCGAGGATGACGTCCTTGGCGGTGGTGCCCTCGGGCAGCACACCGGTGACGGTGACCGCCATCGTGCCCGGCCGCACCTGGGGGAGCGTCTGGGTGGCGAGCACGTGCTCCACCTCGCTCGTGCCGATCCCGAAGGCCAGCGCACCGAAGGCGCCGTGGGTGGAGGTGTGGCTGTCGCCGCACACGATCGTCATGCCGGGAAGCGTGCGCCCCTGCTCGGGGCCGATCACGTGCACGATGCCCTGGTTCGGGTCGCCCATGCCGTAGTGGGTGATGCCGAACTCGGCCGTGTTGGTGGCCAGCACCTCGAGCTGCTTGGCCGAGATCGGATCGGCGATTGGCTGGTCGATGTCCTCCGTGGGCACGTTGTGGTCGGCCGTGGCCACGGTGAGGTCGGGGCGCCGGACTCGGCGACCGGCGAGGCGGATCCCGTCGAAGGCCTGGGGGCTGGTGACCTCGTGCACGAGGTGCAGGTCGATGTAGAGCAGGTCGGGTTCGTCGGGAGCGTGACGGACCACGTGCCGGTCCCAGACCTTGTCGCTCAGTGTGCGTGCGGTGCGCATCGTCAGTTCCCTTGTGTCTTACATAGTGGGAAAGTAATCTTGTCTGATGGACAGTGTAAGCGGCGTCGGCGTCTTGGACAAGGCGATGGTGGTGGTCACCGAGCTCGAGGGCGGGTCAGCCACCCTCGCCGAGCTCGTCGACCGGACCGGCATCTCGAGGGCCACGGCCCACCGGTTGGCGGTGGCCCTCGAAGCCCACGGCCTGGTGCGGCGAGACGACGACGGCCGCTTCTGCCTCGGCCTGCGCCTCATCGGGCTGGGCCACGCGGCGGCGGCCGCCGTCCCGGTGTGGGCGGTGGCCCGACCCGCGCTGGCATGGCTCCACGAGCAGACGGGCGAGTCGGTGCAGCTGTACGTGATCGACGGCGACGCGCGCGTCTGCGTGGAGTCGATCGAGTCGCCGCGCGAGCTGCGCACCATCGTGCCGGTGGGAGCCCGGCTGCCCCTCACCGCCGGCAGCGCCGCCAAGGTGCTCCGGGGCGACCCGGGGGAGTGGGCGGTCAGCGTCGGCGAGCGGGAGGAGGGCGTGGCGAGCGTGTCGTCGCCTGTGCACGACAAGACCGGGCGGGTGGTGGCCGCGGTGTCGGTGAGCGGACCGATCCAGCGACTCACCCGCAAGCCTGGCCAGCGCTACGGCCCCCAGGTGGCCGAAGCCGCCGCCCGGGTGGAGTCCGCCGTTCGCCCGTAGGCGACAACAAGCAGACGTCATTCCCGGTGGCGCCGGGAGATCAGCTGATGGAGACGATCTCCACCGTGAGGAGGGCGCCGGTGGGCGACGCGAACTCGACCTTGTCGCCGGCGGACTTGCCCACCAGGGCCTCGCCGAGCGGTGAGAGCGGGGTGATGATGTCCATCTCGATGCCGCGCTCCTCGACGGAGCCGTAGTAGTAGCGCTCGGTATCGGAGTCGCCCTCGTAGCGCAGCTCCACCACCGCGCCGGGCTCCACGACCTCCCCGTCGGTGCCCTCCACGATCTCGCAGTTGTCGAGCATCGACGCCAGCTGGCGGATGCGATCCTCCATCTGGCCCTGGTGGTCCTTGGCTGCGTGGTAGTCGCCGTTCTCCTTGAGATCGCCCAGCTCGCGGGCGGTCTCGATCTTGCGGGCGATGTCGATGCGGCCGCGGGTGACGAGGTCGTCGTGCTCGGCCTCGATCCGGTCGAAGGCCGCCTGGGAGAGCGGAATGCTGTCAGCCATCATGGGATCCTAGGTGGATCGCCTCGGTCGACAACCGGGCGGAGC
>JBKJSO010000352.1:0-3727 GCA_046595835.1 Acidimicrobiales bacterium
CCCCTGACCGATCACGACCACCCGAGCGCTGTGGTCGGCGATGCGGCGGCCGAGCTGGGCAGCGAGTCGGGCGCCGGCGCGGTCAGGGGACAGTTGGGTGACCACCGGCCGATGGTAGATCGGGGCCAGCAGTCTCCCGGCCGGCGGCGTCGAGGTCAGCGCTGGTCGGCGCATCGCCGGCGTGCACCTTGGCGGCACGGAGCAGGACCTCGCGGACGTCCTCGTCGCGCAGCTCGTTGGTGAGGGTACGCAGCCGCAGGACGGCCGCCTGCACCGTGGCGGGGTGGGGGAGGGCCGGTGACACACGGGCGATGGCGGGGTGTGCCGTCGGATGGGAGGGCTCGTCATGGGCGATGAGCTCCTCCTCAAGCTTCTCGCCGGGTCGTACCCCGATCACGCGCACCTCGATGTCGGCCCCGACGCGCATGCCGGCCAGGCGGATCATGCGCTCGGCGAGATCGAGGATGCGCACAGGTTCTCCCATGTCGAGCACGAACAGCTCGCCGCCCTGCGCCAGCGCGGCGGCTTGGAGCACGAGCTGGACGGCTTCCTCGATGCTCATGAAGTACCGGGTCATCCGGGCATCGGTGACCGTCACCGGACCGCCTTGGGCGATCTGGCGGGCGAAGGTGGGGACCACGCTGCCGCGACTCCCCAGCACGTTGCCGAAGCGCACCGCAGCATGTGTCGCGCCCGGTGTCGGATCGCCCAGGACCAGCTGCTCACCGATCCGCTTGGAGGCACCCATCACGCTGGTCGGCTCGACTGCCTTGTCGGTGGAGATGAAGACGAACCGGGCTACGTCCACGGCCTCGGCCGCGGCGAGGAGGTTGGCCGTGCCGAGGACGTTCGTGCGGACGGCCTCCACGGGGTGGTCCTCCAGCAGCGGGACGTGCTTGTGGGCCGCGGCATGGAAGACGAGCTCGGGTCGGTGCCGACTGAACACCCGGTGCATCTCGACGGAATCGCGGATGTCGGCCAGCACCTGCACGACCGGGCTGTCGATCGTCGCAGCCATGTCGTGCAGGTGGGATTCGTCATGGTCGAGCGCGACGAGCACCGATGGCCCGCAGCGCGCGACCTGTCGGGCGATCTCCGCGCCGATCGACCCACCCGCTCCAGTGATCAGCACACGCCTGCCAGAGAGCATCTGGCGGACGGCCTCGAGGTCGGTGTGCACCGCAGCGCGCCCGATGAGGTCGTCGATCTCGAGGTCGCGCACGTTGCGAAGGCCGCCGCCGGCTCGAACCCGCCCGGCCAAGCCCCCGACGATCTTGAGCGCGACACCTGCCTCCTCGGCGGCGGTGGCGGCCTGCCGAACCAGGTCGGCGGACACGGATGTCATGGCCAGGATGGCGAGGTCGGCCCCGCGGGCCTTTGCCAGCGTGGGGAGGTGGTCCAGGCCGCCGGCGACCCGCAGCCCGAGAAGGCTCCGGCCGTGGAGGGATGGGTCGGGGTCGAGGACCCCAACCGGGTGGAGCCCGGCGCCTGGGAACCGCTGCATCTCGGCGATGAGGGTGGCACCGGCGTCCTTGGCCCCGATGATGATGACCCGGGACGCGGCCGTCCCGCTCTCGTTTCGGCGGAATGAGAAGAGCCGGCTTTGGAACCGCACGGCACCCATGCCGAACGAGGCGACCCCCGTTCCGAGGAGGATCACCGACCAGGGAACCGATCGCCCGGTGATGAGCTCGAGGCCGCTGAGGATGAGCAGCATGGAGAGGGCGGCGCCGAGCAGTCGCCGGGCCTCCTGGGCACTGGCGTGGCGCCACACCTGCCCGTACAGGCCGAAGGCCCAGGTGATGAGCACGCCGACCCCGATGGCGAGCGGGAGCCACCAGGCGAACCGACCCCAGATCGTGCTGGGGACGTTGCCGTCGAAGCGAAGGAGGAGCACGACCGCGTACGACGCGGCCAGCAGCGACGCATCGAGCGCGGCGAGCGCGAGATCAGCCCGCGAGCGCACCACCGAGGCGGCGAGGCGCGACCAGAGTGTCCGCTCCCCCGTCGAGGCGTCGTCGTTGCCGTCCATCGCCCACATCCAGTACCCACACCGCCACGCACCGCGTGACCCCGACAACAATACCGCTGGGGCAGCACGGCGTCGCATGGGGCGTTGGGCCCCGCCGTGAGGGAGCGAAACGCCTCAGACCGTTCGTAGGGTGAGAAGTTGCCGATACCGGGACTCGAGCGCCCGTTGCGTCCGGCCAATGTCGAAGTCACCCGCTCGTCGGGCCGCCGCCTCGCCGAGGCGAGCACGCCCCTCGGGGTGGTCAGCGAGGTGACGGAACGCGGCCGCGAACGCGCTCGGGTCGCCCGGCGCGAGCAGCCACCCGTCGCGACCGTCGGTGACCACCTCGGGGATGCCGCCGACGGCGCTGACGACCGGCGGCACCCCCAGCGCCATCGCCTCCAGCATCGAGATCGGCAACCCCTCATGACGCGAGGCGAGCGTGAACATGTCGGCGCCCGCCACGACGGCGGGTGGATCTGGGTGGTAGCCGAGGAAGCGGAAGCGATCTCCGAGGCCCAGCTGGTGGTGCAGCGCATGCAGCTCGGCCTCGAGCGGGCCTTGGCCGATCGCGGCGAATCGAAGGTGAGGGTGCGCAGCACACGCCGCCGCCGCGGCCATCAGGGTTGGGTAGTCCTTCTTCTCGCGGAAGTTGGCCACCGTCATGACCACCACGTCGTCGTCGCCCACCCGGAGCCGATGCCGTGCGCTCGCCCGCTCGGTTCGGCGCGCGGCCAGTGTCGCCACCGGGATGCCCTGGACCACGACCTCGATCGAGTCGCGCCGTCGCGACGATGTCGACGCGAGCACCTCCGCTGAGACGGCGAACCTTGCGTCGGCGAGACCGAGGGTCATCGCATTGGCGATCCGTGTCGCGCGGCCGAACGACGCCCAGACGTTGTGCTCCGTGGAGACGATCACCGGGCGGTGGCGGATGGCCCGCAGCACCACACGCGCGACAGAAGCCACCGCCGGGGAGTGCAGGTGCACCACATCGGGTCGGGTGCGGCGGACGAGCTCGATGAGGCGCATTGGCCACCTCGGGTCGGCCAGGCCGCGCGACCCGCCGAGGAGGTGGACGGCGGCGCCGGCGGACTCGAGCTCTGTGACAAGGTGCGCCTTGTGGGGCAGGACGTAGGCCACCTCGATCTCCACCCCGGGACTTCGGGCGGCGGTGAGGGACACCAGCAGGCGTTCGGCCCCTCCCGGCCCGAGCCCCTTGATCACGTGCAGCACGCGCATGTGCTCACCATGGCATGCCGCGGTGACCGGTACGGTGACGCGGTGCCCGACCTGGTGATCCGTCCCTACGAGGACGCCGACGAGGCAGCGGTGCTGCACCTGCTGGCCGCGTCGCTGGGCAAGACGGTGGACGATCGCTACCGCGAGTTCTTCCGCTGGAAGCACCTGCAGAACCCGTTCGGTCGGTCCTTCATGTGGGTCGGCGAGGTCGACGGTCGCATCGCGGGGTTCCGCGCCTTCCTGCGCTGGCGCTTCGTGGACCCGGGTGGGGAGCCGGTGGAGGCGGTCCGAGCCGTCGACACCGCCACCCACCCGGACTTCCAGGGCCTGGGCATCTTCCGCAAGCTCACCATGCACGGCCTCGAGGAGATGCGCCCCGCCGGGGTCGACTTCGTGTTCAACACCCCCAACGACCAGAGCCGCCCGGGGTACCTGAAGATGGGCTGGCGGGTCGACGGCCGTGTCCCGGTGCAG
>JBKJSO010000061.1:0-3033 GCA_046595835.1 Acidimicrobiales bacterium
GCGATGCCCAGCTCGAAGGGCGCCTTCATCGATCCCTTCACCGCCTCCGACGGGATCCAGGACACCGCTACGACCCTCGACTCGATCTTCATGGCTCACCCTCCTGCTCGTGTACGCCTCCACCCTGCGCTTCCGAGCCGTCTCGTCCCAAGGGCGGTGGCTGGCGTCGGGGGGTGGGGCTGGCACCCCCTCGGACCGGCATGGCTCCCCCCTTCCGGATCGGGGCGGGATGGGGCTTGATGGTGGGCATGGGTGACGGCGTGATCTCGGTGGTGCTGGCCGACGACAACCTGATCGTGCGGGCGGGGGTGCGGGCGCTGCTCGCCCGAGAGGCCGACGTCGAGGTCGTTGGCGAGGCGGCGGACCACCCGGAGCTCATCGCGGCCGCTATGGCCCTCGAGCCGCAGGTGGTCGTGTCCGACATCCGAATGCCTCCCACCTTCCAGCGTGAGGGCATCGACGCCGCCAAGGAGATCCGCCAGCGCACCCCCGGCACAGGCATCGTGATCCTCTCCCAGTACGACGACCCGGAGTACGCCGTGGCGCTGCTCAGCGAGGGAGCGGCTGGCTACGCGTACCTGCTCAAGGATCGTCTCGCCGAGGGGGATCAGCTGATCGACGCGATCCGCGCGGTCGCGGCCGGAGGCACGCTCCTGGATCCGGCCATCGTCGACGCGTTGGTGCGACCGGTGCAGACAGGTGACGACGACCTGAGTGCCGCCGATCAGGAGCTGCTCACCTGGGTGGCGGAGGGCAAGCCGATGAAGGCCATCGCTGTGGCCCGCCAGACCACTCCCGAGGCCGTCTCCGACGCCGTCGAGCACCTCTTCCTCGTGCTGGCCAAGGGTGCCTCCACTGGGACGGAGAGCGCGCTCCGACGGCTGCGCATGCTCCACCAGGCGATCGTCGATCGGGAGGAGCAGGGCGAGACGTTGTCTCGCCTGCTGCCGGGTGGCCTGGCCGAGAAGCTGCGCAACGAGGGTCGGCACATCGGCGAGAGCGAGGAGCTCGAGGTCACCGTGCTGATGTCGGACATCCGCAGCTACTCCTCGATCGCCGAGCGCGTCACGCCCACGCAACTCGCCGCTCAGCTAAACGAGCACCGCGCTGTCATGAACCGGGCCATCATCGGCGCCGGTGGCACGGTGATGCAGTTCGTCGGTGACGCCGTCATGGCGGTCTTCGGCGCACCGTTCCCGCAGCCCGATCACGCCGATCGGTCCCTCGCCGCCGCGCTCGCGATGCACCGGTCCCAGCATGACCTGAACCTGACGTGGGAGGGTACGAGCCGCGAGGAGTTCCTGTTGGGGATCGGGCTCTCCACCGGAAAGGCGGCCGCAGCCCTGCTGGGGTCCGAGGAGCGCCTCGAGTACACGCTTGTGGGGGACACCGTGAACCTGGCGCAGCGTCTGCAAGAGATGGCACGACCCGGGGGGCAGACCATCCTCAGTGAGGCCACGTGGGAGGGCCTCACCTCGCGACCCGACGCCACCCTCCAACCACCCGAGCTCGTGAAGGGCCGAGCGGCCCCCGTCACCACCTACCGAATCGAACGAGAGACCTGGAGCACAACATGACCACGACCGAGTCCCTGTCCGCATCCGACACGGCCGCTACCACGAATGGCCTGGTGCTCGACGTGCGCGGTGTGCGTCGCACCTTCGAGGCCGAGAACGCTCCCGTGCGAGCGCTGCGCGGCACCGACTTCTCCATGACGCAAGGCGAGTTCGTCGCCATCATGGGTCCCTCCGGTTGCGGCAAGTCGACGCTGCTCAACCTGGTGGCCGGTCTCGACCAGGCCGACGAGGGCACCATCGTCCTCGCGGATGAGGAGGTCACCGGCAAGTCCGAGGACGACCTGGCCCGCATGCGCCGCAAGCACATCGGCATCGTGTTCCAGTTCTTCAACCTGCTCGAGGGCATGACCGTGCTCGAGAACGTGGCCCTGCCGGCAATGGTGGCCGGGCTGAAGCGCAAGCCAGCCGAAACCCGCGCCCGCGACCTGCTCGACCTGCTCGGGCTGCCCGACAAGGCCAAGGCCGCCCCCGGCTCGCTCTCCGGCGGCCAGCGCCAGCGCCTCGCCATCGCCCGCGCTCTCGCCAATGAGCCCACCCTGCTGCTGGCCGACGAGCCCACTGGCGCCCTCGACTCCGAAGGTGGCCAAGAGGTCATCGAGCTCTTCCGCCGCCTCCACCAGGGCGGCCAGACGATCCTGATGGTCACGCACGACGACGACGTCGCCGCCGCCGCCCAGCGCATCGCCCGGATGAAGGACGGGAAGGTCCTCGACCCGGGGAACGGCACGGTGGCCGCGTCGGCCGCCGGCTGAGCCGCGCAGGACCGACGACATGGGCGTCATCGCGTTCCTGGTGCGGGCCGAAGCCCGCCGACGCTGGCGCACCCTGCTCGTCCTCGCCGTGCTCCTCGGAGTCGTCTGCGGCACGGGGATGGCGGCCGCGGCCGGCGCCCGCCGCACTGGAAGCGCCTACGAGCGCCTCCTCGAGGCCACGAGCGCAGAGGACGTGCTCGTCAACCCGGACGACGGCCTTGCCGACTTCGATGCCATCGACGCGCTCCCCCAGGTCGCCCGCTCGTGCCGGGCGGTAGGGGCGCCGGCCTTCCTCGCCGGCCCCGACGGTGAACCCGATTTCACCACCCGCTACATCCCCTTCGTGAGCGACGGCCACTGCTTCCTCGACCTCAGCGGGCCCGCCCGCGTCGACGCTCGCCTCCCCGATCCCACGAGGCCCTACGACACCTTCCTGAGCCAGCCCCTGGCCGACGACCTCGATGCGGCCCCGGGTGACACCCTGCCGCTCCTCGTCTTCACCGACGAGAGTTCGCCACCGACGCGAGTCGAGCTCACCGTGACCGGTACGGGGGTGTTCGGCTCCGATGCGCTGCTCGACCCAGCCAACGAGGCCACCTATCCCGTGATGGTGCTCACGCCCGCGTACGGCGAGCGACATCCCTTCGACCCCGAGCAGACGTTCAGCGGTTCGCTCGTGCAGCTCCGCTGCGTCGAAGGGGACC
>JBKJSO010000340.1:0-3144 GCA_046595835.1 Acidimicrobiales bacterium
CGTAGAGGAACACCGACGGCAGGTTGACGCGGGCCGCCGCCATGAGCATGCCGGGAAGGCTCTTGTCGCAGCCGGCGAAGGTGACCATGCCGTCGAAGCGCTCAGCGTGCATCACGGTCTCGATCGAGTCGGCGATCACCTCACGACTCACGAGCGAGGCCCGCATCCCCTCGTGGCCCATCGAGATGCCGTCGGACACGGCGATCGTGACGAACTCGATCGGGAACCCGCCGGCCTCCCGCACGCCCACCTTGGAGCGCTTGGCCAGACGATCGAGCGGCATGTTGCAGGGGGTCACCTCGTTCCACGACGACACCACCGCCACCTGCGACTTGCCCCAGTCGGCGTCGGTCATGCCGATGGCCCGCAGCATGGCGCGGGCGGGGGCGCGACTGGGGCCGTCGGTGACGTCCCGGCTGCGCGGCTTGATGTCGACGGGGGTCTCGCCCGCTTCGCTCGTCATGCCGGGCAGGCTACCGGTGCGCCCGCGGCTGGCCGCAAGGCTGTTCACTCCTCCCGAAGACCATCGGCCGCCGCGCCGCGAGTGGCGATGGCGGCCAGCGCGCTCGCCAGCAGCAACGACAGCGCGAACGCCACCATCGCCGTGCGGCCCAGGAGCGCAAACGGCACGTGGGGCGCCGCGAGTGCGCCCAGGCGACTCACGACGAGATCCCACACCATGCGACCCGCGGCGATGCCGAGGGGAAGGCCGACGAGTGCCCCCACACAGAGCCAGACGCCTTGCCACACGAGCGCCGCGCCCACCTGTCGGGGGGTCGCACCGATTGCCCTCAGAACACCGAGGTCGCGACGGTGCTCCCGGCCCGACGTGAACAGCGCCAGCGCGAAGACCACAATCGCGGCACCACCCAGCGCGGCAGCGAGGGCGACGGGCACCGAGCGCACCCGCCGCAGGTTCACGACCTCTACGGCGGGTGCCGGCCGAGAGACGTTGGTGAACTCGTGGCTCAGCGATGCGATCACGCCGTCGAGGGACGCTCCCGGTGCGAGGCGGGCGAGGAGGATGTTGACCGGCGCCTCAGGGACCAGCGCACGCACCTGCTCGACGCTCACGACCGCTCCGTCGCCGATCGCCATGGTGAAGGCGAGGCCTGGGTTCAGGACGGCCGTCCCCACCACGGTGACCGGTACGGTGGTGGTGTTCATGCGCAGCTCGATCTGATCTCCCACGGCGACATGCAGGCGCGAGGCCGTGCGCAGGCCGAGCGCGATCTCCCCAGGCGCCGTCGGCAGTCGACCCGAGGTGACCCGCGGACCAACGGCGCCCCCGAGCTCGTCGAGGCCGGCGATGGCCACGTCCAGCCCGTCGATCGACCCGCGTCCCTCCAGCGAGACGACAGCGCTGGCGCCAGCCACCAAGGGGTTGGCGAGCAGCCTGGCTCGGTCCTCCGGGGAGAAGTCGCTGCTGTTGGGGTTGCCGATCGTGAGATCCCACGTCGCTCCCTGCTCATCTCGGTGACCGTTGAGGTGGTCGAGGCTGCTGGCGTACGTCGCCACGCCAGCGACCACGAGCAGGGCGAGCGCACCCACGCCCATCGCGTAGCGAAGGGGAGCCCGACGCTGCCCGGGCGTCCCCACGGCGAACCGAGCGCCGAGCGCTGCCCCAAGTGGCAGGCCGAGCGCGGCGACCCGATCGACCAGCCAGCTCGAACGCCGAGATCGCAGGCCGGCGTCCGCCGCAAGGGAGCGGACGGTCGGCACCGCCGCCAGAACGGCGACGCCGACCCCGACGGTGAGCAGCACGGCGCATCCCAGACCGACCACCAAGCCGTCGACGCGCACCCCGGGCGACACCTCCGCGACATGTCCGAGCCCGATCGGGGTGAGCGTCGACGCAAGGATTGCGACCACCCCAGATCCGACCACGGCAAGGGTGACGGTGAGGGCGCCGGGGGCGGCTGCGACGAGGACCAGCTGCGACGGTCGGACGCCGAGGGCCCGCAACGATGCCAGGTCGGTCGCAGCGCCCCGAACGAGGCGGGCCAGGCCCTGACCGAGGAGCACGATCCCCGCCACGGCGAGGGCGACGCTGAGTGCGACGAGCGAGGTGGTCTCGACGGCGATCGCCCCTCGCGCCGTTCGAGCGGCGTCGAGCGTGTCTGACCCGCCGACCTCGATGGTGGCCTGGTCCCCGCCAGGGAGGGATCGCACGGCCGCCTCGAAGGCCGCCCGGTCGCGCGCACCGTGTCGCAGCAGCAGCCCCTGCCCCTCGCCAGGGAGGGGGGGTCCATAGATGGCGAGGTCCCGGCCATGAGCAGGATAGAACGCAGGCGAGAGGTAGAGGTCCCTCGTGCTGCCATAGGTCAGCACGAGGTCGCCGGCGGGGACGACGTCGACAGGCAGGCGCACAACCCCGGTGATTCGAAGGTCGACCACGGGCCCTTGCGGTACGGGTACGTCCGGACCGTGGAAGAGGGTGGCGAGCTGCGCGCCTGCGTACGTGGCCATGCGCAGATGGCTCTCCGGGCCGAGGTGTCGCGCTGCTGCCAGCTCCTCGTCGATCACGGCCTCGTCGGGTTCCGTCGGGTCCAGGTCCCGCCCCCGGATGACGCGCCGCCGGAAGAGCGCGTCGGGCGGACCGACCGTCGGCGTGCGCAGATACGGGTTGATGCTCCCTGCGGCCGCAACGTCGACACGGCCATCGGCGGCGATGGGAACCATGGCCAGGTACGACTGGTAGCCCGCCGCCTCGACCTGAGGCAGGTGATCGACGGCGGCCATGTCCAGCGGCGAGCCCTCCGCAGGTGTCACGTACACGTCCTCGGCCCTGCTGTAGGCCAGGAACCGGTCGAGGGCGGTCGAGGATCGTCGCGCTCCCGCCATCGCGGTGAGCGAGCCACCGAACAGCGCGGCACCCACGATCGCGAGCACCACCGCGCCCGCCACTCGTCGCCGCACGAGGATGCGAGCCACCTGCACCATGGGATCATTGAACCGCTTGGCACCACGTCGAGGGGAGGGTGGGAGCACCGCTTCGCGGGTGGTGCTAGCCCCCGTTGGACCCAGAGCTGGCACACCTGGGTGCGGTAGGCGGCGAGGCGGGCACCGGCGGCCGTGAACGCCGGATCGTTCACGGCCTTGGTCACCTTGGGGCCCTGGCCGGAGGAGGCGAGAGCGTCGAAG
>JBKJSO010000044.1:0-5294 GCA_046595835.1 Acidimicrobiales bacterium
GACCTCTTCGAGCAGGCCAAGACGGCGGCACCGTCGATCATCTTCGTGGACGAGATCGATGCCGTCGGTCGCCACCGCGGAGCCGGTCTCGGCGGCGGCCACGACGAGCGAGAGCAGACGCTCAACCAGATGCTCGTCGAGATGTTCGTCGGTGTCGGCGCCAGCCGCGTGCGCGACCTGTTCGAGCAGGCCAAGACGGCGGCGCCCTCGATCATCTTCGTCGACGAGATCGATGCCGTCGGTCGCCACCGCGGTGCCGGCCTCGGCGGCGGACACGACGAGCGCGAGCAGACGCTCAACCAGATGCTCGTGGAGATGGACGGTTTCGACACCCGCACCGGCGTCATCCTCATCGCCGCGTCCAACCGTCCCGACATCCTCGACCCAGCCCTCCTCCGCCCCGGGCGGTTCGACCGCCAGATCGTGGTCGACCGCCCCGACCTCGAAGGCCGCAAGGCCATCCTCGACGTTCACGCCAAGGGCAAGCCGCTCGAGCCGAACGTGCGCCTCGACGTGCTGGCCCGTCGCACGCCCGGGTTCACCGGTGCCGACCTCGCCAACCTCATGAACGAAGCGGCGCTTCTCACGGCCCGGCGGGATCTCCAGCTCATCGGCCACGCCGAGCTCGAGGCGGCCATCGATCGCGTGCTCGCGGGCCCCGAGCGCAAGAACCGCATCATGAGCGAGCGCGAGAAGCTCACCATCGCCTACCACGAGAGCGGCCACACGCTGGTCGGGCACGTGCTCGAAGGCACCGACCCCATCCACAAGGTGTCGATCGTGTCCCGAGGTCGGGCGCTCGGCTGGACGCTGGCCCTACCCACGGAGGACAAGTACCTGCGCACGCGCAGCGAGCTCGAGGACTCCATGGCGATGCTGCTCGGTGGCCGCACGGCCGAGGAGCTCGCCTTCGGCGAGATCACTACGGGGGCCTCCGACGACATCGAGCGCTGCACCGACATCGCGCGCGGCATGGTCACCCAGTACGGCATGAGCGACCTGCTCGGCCCGCAGCAGCTCGGCAAGGTGAAGGCAGAGGTGTTCCTCGGGCGTGACTCCGGCCACGAGGCCGACTACTCACCGGAGGTCGCCGGGCTGGTCGACTCCGAGGTCCGACGACTGATCGACACCGCTCACGATCGCGCCCGAGCGATCCTCACGGCTCACCGCTCGACCCTCGACGTGCTCGCCGGCAAGCTCGTCGAGAAGGAGACGCTCGACGACACCGACCTGGCCGAGATCTTCGGGCCCATCGACAAGGGAACCGGCATCGCCACTCCCGAGCCGGTGCCCACGGAGCAGCCCGCGCCGATCACGCCCGAGCTCGTGGGTGTCGCCGCGCAGGCGCTCGTGCCGGAGCCGGCTGAGGTCGTCTCCCGCACGCCGACGGCCGCCCCTGAAGTAGCCCCTGCCCGTCGCCGCTGGTGGCGCCGGCGGGTGACCGCTCCGTCGCCGCGTCCCAGCGGCACCTGACCGCCATGCCGAGCGCCTCGCGGCCCCCCCGACCGCCCCTCGACACCCCCATGGACCTCGACCGCATCGCCAAGGCGGTGCGGGAGATCCTGGAAGCCATCGGCGAGGACCCGGACCGTGACGGGCTCGTCGACACCCCGGAGCGCGTCGCTCGACTCTTCGCCGAGATCACCTCCGGTCTGCACGACGACCCCGCCCGTCACCTCACGGTGACCTTCGAGTCGAGCCACGACGAGATGGTGATGGTCCGAGACATCCCGCTCTACTCGATCTGCGAGCACCACCTCATTCCGTTCCTCGGCAAGGCGCACGTCGCCTACATCCCCGGCAAGGAAGGTCGCATCACCGGCCTCTCCAAGATCGCCCGACTGGTGGATGGGTACAGCCGGCGACCGCAGGTGCAAGAGACGCTCACGGTGCAGATCGCCGACGCGATGGAAGCCACCCTCGAGCCTCGGGGCGTGATGGTGGTCATCGAGGCTGAGCACCTGTGCATGTCGATGCGCGGCATCCAGAAGTCCGGGTCCACCACCGTGACCTCGGCCGTGCGAGGGCTGTTCAGGCAGAACATCGCCACGCGCGAAGAAGCGATGCGCTTCATCACCGGGCGGGGATGATGGGAGTGCATCGCTGGGGCGTGCGGTTGCTCGGGCTGGTCCTCGTCACCACCCTGATGGCGTGTGGCGGTGGGAGCGACTCACCCACGTCGGCCACGTCCACGGATCGCGCAGCGACTGGCGCCGACACCACGGCGACGACGCTCAACAAGAGCGCGTTCTGCGTGACGATCCGCGCCCTCGAAGCCCTGGGTTCCGACACGGCGACGGCGCCCAGCACGCCGGCGGCCGTCCTCGAGCAGAACACGAAGCTCGCCGCACTGATCGAGCGGGCTGCGGCTGGTGTGCCCGCCGACGCCCCGGCGGACGTGCAGGGGCTGATCGCCGACTACCGACTGCTCTCCGAGGCGATCGCGGCAGCGGGCGGCGACACGGCCGCCGCCTTTGACTCGCTGACCACCACGCAGCCTGGCCTGTCGGACCGACTCGGCCGGGCGGATGCCCATCGGGCATCCTTCACGTTCTTCGCCGAGCGGTGCGGCACCGCCCCACCTGCCTGACGCTCAGGGCACTGAAAGACCTCTGAAGGCAGGGAAAGCCATCAGACTGGCTCGGGAAGCGTGACGTAGACTGTTCGCCGTGGTTCCTCTGGTGATGGGCGTTGTGAACGTCACCCCCGACTCCTTCTCGGACGGGGGGCACTTCGCCGATCACGCTGCCGCTATCGCCCACGGGCTGTCCCTGGCCGCCGAGGGCGCTGACTGGATCGACGTCGGCGGCGAGTCCACACGGCCCGGTGCCACACCCGTCAGCGAGGCCGAGGAGCTGCGCCGGATCGTGCCCGTCGTCGAGGCGCTGGCCGCGGCCGGACTGCGCGTGTCCATTGATACCCGCAAGGCGGAGGTTGCCAGGGCGGCGGTCGGCGCCGGTGCGACGCTGCTCAACGATGTCGGCGCCGGACTCGGCGCGGTGGCGGCCGAGCTGGGCGTGGCCTGGGCCGCCATGCACGCGCAGGGCCAGCCGGCCACGATGCAGGATGCGCCCACCTATGTCGACGTGGTGCGCGAGGTGTGCGACGTGCTCGTCGAGCGGGCCGATGCCGCGCTCGCGGCGGGGGTGCCCGAGGTCTGGATCGACCCGGGCATCGGCTTCGGGAAGACACATGCCCACAACCTGAGCCTGCTCGCTCACCTCGATGTGCTCGTCGAGACCGGTCACCCGGTGCTCGTGGGCACGAGCCGCAAGGCGATGCTCGGCACGATCCTGGGGCGGTCCGACGGCGGGGCCACGCCCGCGCCGGTCGACGACCGACTCGAGGGGTCGCTTGCCACCGCCACCTGGGCCATGGCGTGCGGCGCCCGCATGGTGCGGGCGCACGACGTGCGGGCCACGGTGCAGGCCGCCAAGGTCGTCGGGGGACTGATCGACAAGGGCGTGGCTGCGTGAGCACGTCGAACCAGAGGGAGCAAGACCAGTGGTGATGAAGGGCAAGTGGGCGCAGGGGATCCAGCCGCGCAACTTCGCGTGGATCCTCAAGGACAAGCTGGCCGTCTGTGAGCGGCCCGGCGGGTACGGCGCCAACCATCGCCGGGTGCGACGTCAGGAGGAGATCATCTGGATCCGGGAGCAGGGCTTCACGCGCGTCATCACGCTGATCCCGTCGCCCCACAACCTGCACAACTACGACGAGCTCGGCGTGGCGTGGCGTCACTTGCCGTTCGGCCCCCACGACGATCCACGCGGGATCGCGGAGACGCTCTTTCCCGAGCTGGCGGCGCTGCTCTCGGCAGGCGGCAAGGTGCTCGTGCACCAGGACGAGCTCTCTGACCGCGTGGCCGGCCTCATGGGCGGCTACCTGCTCTGGTCGGGTGTGGTGCCCCTGGCCCCGCAGGCGACCTCGGTGGTGGAGCGCTTGCTCGCTCGCCAGATGGGTCCCACCGGGCGAGACATCGTCGCCCTCGCCACCACGCTGCCGGTGTAGGCCACGTGGTGGCCACGCACGACGTCATCGAGCTGCGCGGCCTGCGGGTGGCCGGGATCGTGGGCGTGCTGGCCCACGAGCGCACGCAAGCCCAACCGCTCGACCTCGACCTCGACATCGTGCTCGACCTCGGAGCGGCCGGGCGCAGCGACGACCTCGCCGACACCGTCGACTACGGCGCCCTGTGCGCGGTGGCCGAGCAGATCGTCACCACCACGTCGTTCGCGCTCCTCGAAGCCCTGGCCGAGCGCATCGCATCGTCGCTGCTCGAGGTCGATGCGCGGGTCGACTCGGTCACCGTGTGGGTGCGCAAGCTCCGGCCCCCGGTCGCCCAGCACCTGGCCACCTCTGGTGTGCGGGTCACCCGGACGCGGACGTGACGCGGGCCTTTCTCGGCCTGGGTTCCAACCTCGGCGATCGCGTGGCGCAGCTGCGCGCCGCCGTGGCGGCGCTTGACGACGTCACGGCGGTGTCGCCGGTCTACGAGACCGCCCCCGTCG
This sequence comes from Acidimicrobiales bacterium, assembly GCA_046595835.1. Classification (GTDB taxonomy): domain Bacteria; phylum Actinomycetota; class Acidimicrobiia; order Acidimicrobiales; family VFJN01; genus VFJN01. The sequence continues at coordinate 4,512 of JBKJSO010000044.1, forward strand.
GGGGTCCCCACGACCAGGGCGCCTACCTGAACCTCGTCGTCGAGCTCGACACGCTGCTCGACGCCTGGGGGTTGCTCGCCGCATGTCACCGCCTGGAGCAGGCGGCGGGCCGCATTCGCGATGTGCGGTGGGGTCCGCGCACCCTCGATGTGGATGTGCTCTGGGTCGACGGGGTGATCGTCGACGACCCCGACCTCCAGGTGCCGCACCCGCGGATGTGGGATCGGCGCTTCGTGCTCGCCCCGCTGGCCGACATCGCCCCTGATCTGGTGCCTGCGCCGCTCGTGGAGGCGGCGCAGGGTGAGGTGGAGCTCATGGGCCGGCTCGCCGACCTCGGGGCTGGAGGTTCGAGATGACCCGTGTGCGCATCATCGGTCCGGGCCGGGCCGGTACTTCGTTGCACCGTGCCCTCGCCCAGGCGCACTGGCCGGTGGAGCCGCTCGTGGGCCGCGGTCTCGACATCGCTGACGCCGCCGCAGGGGTGGATCTGCTGGTGATCGCCACCCCCGACAGCGCCGTGGCCGAGGTGGCCGCCGCCGTCACGCCGAGCGCGTCGACGGTCGTGGCCCACCTCTCCGGCGCCCTTGGCCTGGCCGCGCTGGCCGGGCACCCGCGCGTCGCGGTGCTCCACCCCCTGGTGGCCCTTCCCGATCCCGAGCGAGGCGCCGATCGTCTGGTGGGGGCCTGGTTCGGGTTGGCCACCGACGGGGATCCGCTCGTCGAGGAGGTGGTCGAGGAGCTCCACGGCCGCACGCTCCGAGTCTCAGAGGCCAGCTGGGCCCG
>JBKJSO010000189.1:0-4447 GCA_046595835.1 Acidimicrobiales bacterium
GAGATCGCCCGCCTTGACGGGGTCGGCGGCATCCGCGATCTGGGGTGCCGGCTCCACCGAGTCGTACGACGCGGCCGGTCCTTGTCCGGGGAGCTCCAGCGGAACGAACGCTTCGGGCTCCACGCTTGCGACGGCCGGGCTGGAACCCTTGGGGCGGCGCGCTCGCAGCGGCCGCGCGGCGGGCAGAGGTGCGTCGACTCCGGCATCGGGGGCCGGCCCGCTGTCCGAGACCGGCGCATCGCCTTCGGTGGCGTCATCGACCTCGACCACCGCGTCGTCGGTCGGGGTCGCGGTGGTGGGTGCACCCTGGGCCGCACGCCGCAACGGGGCGATCGCTGGCTGGGCCGACTCGGCTCGACGAGGCGCCACGGGCGCGGCGCTCGGGGCAGCGGGGGCTGACGCGGCGATGTCGACCAGCCCGAGCTCCACGAGGTCGCGCACGGCGCGCGACACCGGCAGCTCGGCCAGGCTCAGGTCATCGGACATGTCACGCACCGTCGTGCCACTCCCGACCGACACGACCGTGAGCCAGTGGGCTCGATCGATGGAGACCTTGGGAGCCACGAGGCTTCGACGCAGGGTGACCCACGCATCCATCGAGGGCACGACCGACTCGATCTCGCGCCATTCGACGAGGAGGGCTTCGGCCTGGGCGAGCAGGTCCTCGAGCTCACCGGACACGGTTCCGGGAGCGGGGGAAACGTCGGGGTCGAACGTGAAGGATCCCTCCGCCACCCTGAGGAGCTCGAAGAGAGCATCGACGGGCTCGGTGACATGGGGGGCGTGCGGGGCCTCGATGACGCCGACGGCGCCCTCGTGCACTGACACCCAGCCTTCGCCCCGGGGTCCGGAGATCTGCAGGCGTCCGGTCTTCTTCGTGGCCGCGAGGAGGCGCAGCACGTCAGGTAGGGCAAAGGTGTCGAGCGTCCCCTGCAGGGCCATGTGACCTCCAGGTCAAGACGGGTCGTCGTACCTATCGGCACGTCGCCCACCGGACTTCAGCGCGATTGTGGGCGGTGCAGGAGCGCAGCGACGGCCGCCGCGCTCATGGCCTCGAGCGGGGGCTCCTCGCTCGTCCAAAGCCGAAAGGCATGGGCCGCCTGGTGGATGAGCATCCCGAGGCCGTTCACGGTGCGCAGGCCCTGCGCCCGGGCCGAGGCGAGGAGCGGGGTGACCGCGGGGTGGTACACGAGGTCGACGACCACCTGGCCCTCCCCCAGCGTGGCGGGGTCGAAGGGCAGGGGTTCAGGCGCTCCCGAGGTCTGCACGACCACACCCATACCGAGGGGCGTGGCGTTGATGATCACGTCCGCGGTCGCCAGCTCGGCAGCCGTGCCCACGGCGCCGACACCGCCGGCGAGGGCCGCCGCCTGCTCGGCCGGACCGGCCGATCGGTTCACCACCACCACCGATGCGGCCCCTGCCTGGGCCACCGAGCGGATGACGGCCCGGGCGGCGCCGCCGGCGCCCACGACCGCGATGCGAGCACCGGCCACCTCGAGGGCCTCATCGATGCGCAGGGCATCGAGCAGACCTGCGCCATCCGTGTTGTGCCCGATGAGCGACGAGCCCCGCCGGGCCACGCAGTTGACCGCACCGAGTGCTTCGGCATCGCCGGAGAGCTCGTCGAGCGCGTCGATCACCGTCGCCTTGTGGGGCATGGTGACCGACACGCCCTCAAGGCCCAGCGCGCGCACCCCAGCCATCGCGAGCCCCGCGGCGCCCTCCGGCACCTCGAAGGCGAGGTAGGCCCAGTCGAGGCCGCTCGCGGCGAAGGCGGCGTTGAAGATCGCCGGGGACAGCGAGTGACGGATGGGGAGGCCGATCACGCCCGCTGTTCGGGTGGTGCCCGTGATCAATGGGTCACGTCCTGACCATCAACCGCACCCGAGCCCGAGCTCGGCGCACTTCTTCTTGGCGTTGATGAACTCGCTGCTGCTGTCGGTGAAGAAGTGGTGGCCCTGCGCGTCTTTGAGCACGTAGTAGATCCATGGTCCGTCGGCCGGGTGCAGCGCCGCCTCGATGCTGGCGCGACCGGGAGACGTGATGGGCGTCGGCGGAAGGCCCTTCTGCCGACGGGTGTTGTACGGCGAGGTGCTCGTGAAGTCCACCGAGCCGCGGTCGCGCCCCGCCCGCACCGCCTCGTAGCGCGACGTCGCGTCGATGCCCAGGGGGATGCCCGCCTTGAGACGGTTGTAGATCACCCGCGCCACCTTGGGACGGTCCTCCGGCACCTTCGACTCCGCTTCGACAAGCGAAGCGACCGTGAGGATCTCGTAGGGGCTCAGGTTGAAGCGCGCCTGGGCGGATGCGACGTCGAGCTCCTGCATCGTGGCGTCGAGCTGCGCCACCATGAGGCGCAGGACCGCGAGCGCGTCGGCCTTGGCCGCCACGCGGTAGGTCTCGGGGAACAGGATCCCCTCGCTCGAGGTCTGCCCAGGCGTCTGGACCGCCGAGCGGACCTGCCCGCTGTCGAGGAGCTGCTGCATCGTGGCCGCGTCGAAGGCCAGCCCCTTGTCGGGGTCGGCAAGACGCGCGATCGTCTCCGCGGTCGTGAGCCCTTCCGGCACGGTGACGGACCGCTCGTCGGGCGGGCGGGGACCGGCGCTCAGGACGTCGATCACCGCCCCGATGGCGCTGTTCTCCTTCAGCTCGTAGAGCCCCGCCTCGAAGGGGCCGCCTCCCTTGACGCGGAGGTACCACTTCCAGACGACGTCGCTGGCGATGATGCCGTCGTCGGCCAGGAGCTTGCCGATCTCGTCGGAGGTCGACCCGCGCGGGATCTCGATCTTGCGCACCGCCCCCGGCGGGCCCGACGGATCGATCTGCTTCTGGACCCACAGACCACCAGCGCCGACCGCCACCACGAGCACGGTTGCGATGACGAGCACGACGGTGAGAACACGCCGCCGGCGGGGTGTCTCCCGCCGGATCTCGAGGTACTCATCGTCACCGCCGCCGTCGTGATCCTCGTACTCCTCGTACTCGCGGAGCTCGTCGTCGGGCGCGTCGTCCATCTCGTCGTCGTAGGGCGGACGGTCGGTCATCGGGAGGGTTCCTCATGGGGGGTCAGGCGACGGTGGTCGAGCCAGGCCTGCAGCATGATGGACGCTGCGACCTTGTCGACCACTCGGCGACGGGCGGGGGCCTTCATGTCGAGCGCCATCAGGTCGTGGTCGGCCGAGACCGTGGTGAGGCGCTCATCCCAGAGCTCCACCGGGAGGCCAGTGGCGGCCGCCAGCTGCTCGGCCTCGTCCATGGCGGCCTGGGCGGCCTGTCCCACCGAGCCGTCGAGCGACAACGGGAGACCCACGACAAGGCACTCCGCTCCCGCCTCGTCAGCCAGCGCGCTGATGCGCCCGTGGTCCCGCGCGCGCGATCCCGAACGCGGCACCACCTCATAAGGCGTGGCCATCGAGCCGGCGCTGTCCGACAGCGCCACACCGATGCGCTTGCTGCCGAGGTCGATGCCCAGCGCTCTCACGAGGCGGCGATGCCGGCCGCCGCACGGACGGTGTCGAGGGCGGCATCGATGCCGTCGGCGTCCTTGCCGCCCGCCACGGCCAGGAGGGGGTCCTTGCCGCCGCCGCCCTTGATCAGAGCCTTCGCCTCCTCGAGGAGCGCGGACGCATCGAACCCGCTGTCGGGCGTCACCGCCGCCACGAGGGCGGCCCCTCCGCCGTCGGGCGCGGTGCCCAACACGACCGCCCGGATCCCGATCTGGTCGCGCAGGGCGATGGCGAGGTCGCGCAGGGTGTCGCGCTCGAGCCCGTCGACGCGGGCCACCACCACGCCGTCGACGGCCGTACCCGCGAGGTCGCCGGCCTGGTCGCCCGCCACCTGGCGCTTCAGGGCCTTCACCTCGTCGCGCAGCGCCCTCACCTCGTCGAGGCGCTTGCGGGCACCATCGACCACCTCGCCCACGGGCACGTTGAGCACGTCGGCGACGGCTGCCAGCACCCGCTCCTCGGCGCGGAGGCGCTCAATCGGTCCGAGGCCCGTGACCGCTTCGATCCGGCGCAGGTTGGAGCCGATCGAGCTCTCCGAGGTGATCTTCACCGGCCCGATGTCGCCCAGGGCCCGCACGTGGGTGCCGCCGCACAGCTCGGTGGAGTGGCGCCCGGCTTCGAGCACCCGCACGATGTCGCCGTACTTGTCGCCGAAGAACGCGATGGCGCCGAGCTTGGTGGCCTCCGCCTTGGTGGTCTCGTAGTGGCGGACCGACTCGTTGGCGAGGATCTCCTCGTTGGCGAGGTCTTCGATCTGGCGGATCTGCTCGGCGGTGAGCGCATCGGACGGTCCGAAGTCGAAGCGGAGGCGATCTGGATCCACGAGCGATCCCTGCTGCTGCACCGCGCTGCCGAGCACCTCGCGCAGGGCCCAGTGCAGGATGTGGGTGCCGGTGTGGTTGCGACGGATCGCGTCACGGCGCCGCTCGTCGATGGCC
>JBKJSO010000238.1:0-3667 GCA_046595835.1 Acidimicrobiales bacterium
CCTGCGCACGCTGGCCGGGCAGGCCGCCCGCCACCGCCGTTGAGCTCTCGCCTGCGTCGGGCCAGCCCGCTCCTCGCGTTCGGCGCGCTCTGCTACCTCCCGCTGCTGGCCACCTCACCCGGCCAGGTGGTGGCCGACACCAAGTCGTACCTCTACCTCGACCCCGATCGCATGTTGGCCCGCGCTTGGTCGATGTGGGATCCCCACGTGGGCATGGGCACGGTCACCCACCAGAACATCGGCTTCCTGTGGCCGATGGGGCCGTACTACTGGCTCCTCGAGCACGCCGGCGCACCCGACTGGGTCGCTCAGCGGCTGTGGCTCGGCTCGATCATGCTCGCGGCCGGCCTCGGCATGCGCTACCTCCTGCGCACCTTCACCTGGCGGGGGCCCGGCGTGGCCGTGGCGATGTGCGCCTACGCGCTCACGCCCTATCTGCTCACCATCGCGGTGCGGATCTCGGTGATCCTGCTCCCCTTTGCCGCGCTGCCCTGGATGATCGCCCTCACCGCCCGCGCCCTGCGCACGCGGAGCTGGCGACACCCCGCGGCATTCGCGCTCGTGGTTGCCACAGTCGGTACCAGCAACGCCACCTCCATCCTCCTGGCGGGCATCGGCCCGGCGCTGTGGGTGCTGTGGGCCGTGGCCACACGGGAGCAGACGATCCGTCGCGCCACGGCTGCTGTGGCTCGCATCGGCGTGCTCACGCTGGCCACCAACGCCTGGTGGATCGCGGGCCTGTCGGTGCAGGCCACCAACGGCATCGACGTGCTCCGCTACACGGAGTCGGTGCAGACGACGGCGGCCGCCTCCTCCGCGCAAGAGGTGCTCCGCGGGCTGGGCTACTGGTTCTTCTACGGCGACGATGCGCTCGGTCCGTGGGTGGGACCGAGCCGCCCGTTCCAGACATCGGTGTGGCTGCTGCTGGTCACGTTCTCGGTCCCGGTGCTCGCCCTCACCGCTGGCGCCGTCGGGCGCTGGCGCGAGCGGTCCTTCGTGGTGCTGCTCGCGGCGGTGGGGTTGGCACTCGCAGTCGGCGTCTACCCGTACGACCACCCACCGCCGTTTGGTCGCGCTCTGCGCTCCTTCTTGCACAGCGACGTCGGCATGGCCATGCGGAGCATGCCCCGCGCCGCGCCGCTCGTCGTCCTCGCCCTGAGCGTGATGCTCGGCGCCGGTGTGGAGGCGCTCAGCCAGCGCGTGCCCAAGGCCACCGTCCCGATCAGCGCGGTGGTGATCGGGCTCGTGGTCCTCAGCCTCCCGCCGTTGTGGCAGCGCACGCTTGTCCCAGAGAACCTCCGCCGACCAGAGGAGATCCCTCGCTACTGGGTCGAGGCCGGCGCCCACCTCGACGCCACCAACGACGGCAGCCGCGTGCTCGAAGTGCCTGGCGCCGACTTCACGTCGTACCGCTGGGGCACCACTGTGGATCCGGTCACACCCGGCCTCACCGACCGTCCCATCGTGGCCCGCGAGCTGGTGCCCATGAGCGGGGCGGCCGCCTGGAACCTGCTGATGGCCTTCGACGGGCGCCTCCAAGCCCACATCGCAGAGTCGAGCACCATCGCCCCGATGGCCCGAGCCATGCGCGCCGGTCAGCTCCTTGTGCGGAACGACCTCCAATACGAGCACTACGACACACCTCGGCCGCGCGACCTCTGGCGCTTCCTCGTGGGCGCACCGGGCCTCGGTCCGGCCACCGAGTTCGGTCGGCCGACGGCCAACGTGGCCCAGCCCCCCGCGCCCATGCTCGACGAGCTCGAGCTGAGCTCACCCACCGGCGGCGCGCTGCCCTTTCCCGTCACCGTCCTGCCCGTGACCGGCGCCCTGCCCATCGTCACCGCCAAGGCCACAACGGCGGCGGTCGTGGTGGCCGGCGACGGCGACGGGCTCGTCGACGGCGCCGGCGCCGGTCTCATCGATGGCACCGAGCTCCTGCGCTACAGCGCGTCCATGTCCGACGCCGAGCTCCGCGGCGCCCTCGACGCTGGTGCGATCCTCATCGTCACCGACAGCAACCGCCGACGGGCCGAGCGGTGGGGCACGATTCGCTTCACGCACGGCTACACGGAGCCGGCCGGGCTCGTGCCCTTGGTGATCGACCGCAGCGACGCCCGTCTTCCCGTGTTCCCCACGGCCACCGATGATGCCCGTACCGTGGCCGTCCACCGCGGTGGCATCACCGCCAACGCCACCTCCTACGGCGGCCGCAACGAGTACCTTCCCGAGGATCGTCCGGCCAACGCGGTCGACGGCGACCCCACCACCTCGTGGCGCGCCTCGCGAGATGATCCGGTGAACGGCCAGCGCCTCGAGCTGACAACGGCGCGACCGATCACAACGGGCACGCTCACCTTCCTCGCTCCCCCGCCGCCGATCAACCGCTGGGTGAGCCGCGTTGCTCTGCGCTTCGACGGAGGGCCACCCGTCGTCGTCGACCTCGACGAGCGATCGCATGCCGGTGCGGGCCAGACCGTCGACGTCGGCCGCCGCACGTTCTCGCGCCTCAGCATCGAGGTGCTGGCCGACACGGCGGGCCGGCGCCCCCGCTCCGGGGGCCTTACGAGCACCGGCTTCGCCGAGGTCCGCCTCGGCCACCTCCGCCTCGACGAAGCCATTCGCCCGCCCGTCGACCTCCTCCGCCGATCGGGGCCCGCCTCGGTCGACCACGCGCTCGCGGTCGTGCTCACCCGCCTGCGCTCGGCGCCCACCGATGTCGAGCGGCTCGACGAGGAGCCGGTGCTCGTTCGCGTCATCGACCTTCCGCAGGCCCGCGGCTTCGCGCTGACGGGGACGGCTCGCCTGTCTCCGCGAGCGGTCGACGCCCTGCTCGACCGGCTGCTCGATTCCACCGCTGGCACGCTCGCCACGTCCTCGAGCCGGATGGCCGGACCGGCCGCGCGCGCCAGCGCTGCCCTCGATGGCGACCCGGCGACGGCATGGACCACCGCCTTCGGCGAGCAGGTCGGTCAGTGGATCGAGGTCACCGCCCCCACCCCCCGAGCGCTTGACCGCCTCGACCTGGTGGTGCTGGCCGACGGCCGCCACTCGGTGCCCACCCAGCTCGGGATCGAGGTCGACGGACAGCGGGTCGCCTCGCTCCCCGTGCCGGCCCTCTCGGATGGTGCCGCACCGGGCGCCACCACCGCCGTCTCGGTGCCGCTGCCCACGCCGGTCACTGCCAGCCGGTTGCGGGTGACGATCGAAGCCGTGCGCGCCCTCGCTACGCCGACCTGGCGCACCCACGCGCTCCGGACGATGCCGGTGGCCCTCGCCGAGCTCGGTGCGGCCGGCTTCGAGCGTCTGGCGCCACGGGGCGCCTTCGCCACCGGATGCCGCTCCGACCTCGTGACGGTCGACGGGCACGCCGTCCCCGTCGAGGCGCGCGGTACCGCCGCTGATGCCATCTCCGGTGCGCCGCTCGCGCTGTCGTCGTGCGCCGGCGCCGCCCTCGACCTCACCACGGGCCGTCACGAGCTGCGCAGTGCGCCCGGCACCACATCCGGGATCGACATCGATCGTGTCGTGCTGCGATCGGCGCCAGGGGGCGCGCCTTCGGCGGACCACAGCGTCACGCTGCAGTCCGCCCTGCGGTCGTCCGCATCGAGCCCGCAGGGCGGACTGCAGCGTGACGCTGTGGTCCGCCGAAGGCGCGCCCCCTGGCGCC
>JBKJSO010000237.1:0-3999 GCA_046595835.1 Acidimicrobiales bacterium
CGCGAGGGCTCGGCAACGTGGCGGGCCATGGTGCCCGTCGACGAGCTCTTCGAGGTAGTGGTGGACAGCTCCGAGGTGGGGATGCGCAAGCCCAACCCCGCCATCTACCTCCACGCCCTCGAGCTGCTCGGCGTGGCCGATCCGGCCGAAGCCGTGTTCCTGGACGACTCCCTCGGCAACGTCGTGGGCGCGCAGCGGGCCGGCCTGCACGCGATCCACGTCGAGACCCCCGACCAGGCGCTCGCCGCCCTCGACGAGCTGCTCAACACATGACGGCCACCGGGATCTTGCTCGTCTCCTGCCCCGACCAGCCGGGCATCGTCGCCGCCGTCGCCTCGTTCGTCGCGTCGCACGGCGGCAACGTGATCGACCTGCAGCAGCACACCGACCACACCGATGGCGCCTTCTTCCAACGGGTGGAGTTCGAGCTCGACAACGTCGACCTGGAGCGCCACGAGATCGCCGCTGCGTTCGCACCGGTGGCCGATCGCTACTCGATGCGGTGGTCCGTGCGGTTCTCCGACGAGCGCCTGCGGATGGGTGTGCTGGCCTCCACGGAGCAGCACTGCCTCCACGATCTCCTCAACCGCTGGCGCACGGGTGAGCTCCCGGTCGACCTCTCGGTCGTGGTCAGCAACCACCCCGACCACGCCGAGCTGGCCGCCTGGTTCGGTGTGCCCTTCCACCACCTGCCGATCGTCGACGGCGACCGGCCAGCCCAGGAGCTCGAGGTCCGCAAGGTCCTCGAGCACCACGCGATCGACCTCGTCGTGCTCGCCCGCTACATGCAGGTGCTGTCGGCCGACCTGTGCGATGCGTGGCCGGAGCGGATCATCAACATCCACCACTCGTTCCTTCCCGCGTTCCAGGGGGCGCGGCCCTACCACCAGGCCCACGAGCGGGGCGTGAAGCTCGTGGGGGTCACGGCGCACTACGCCACGGCGGAGCTCGATGACGGGCCGATCATCGATCAGGACGTCATCCAGGTGAGCCACCGCGACGACGTCGACGACCTCCGTCGCAAGGGCCGCGACCTCGAGGTGGCGGTGCTGGCCCGCGCCGTGCGAGCCCACGTCAACCACCGCGTGCTCATCTACGGCCGCCGCACTGTCGTGTTCGACTGACGGCCCTGGCCGCGACACTTCCGGGCGTGGGCATGCTGTCAACCACCTCAGCGCGTCGGGGCGACGCGGCGCTGGTCGTGGCGGCGATCTGCTTTGGCACCACGTTCCTCGTGGTGCAGCGAGCCATCGAGCAAGTCGAGCCGGTGCCCTTCTTGGCCGTCCGCTTCCTCGTCGGGGCACTGGCGCTGTGGCCCCTGGCCCGCCGCCGTCCGTCGAGCGCCGGCGAGGTTCGCGACGGCGTGGCTGCCGGCGCGGCCCTGGTGGTCGGCTACGTGCTGCAGACCGTGGGCCTCCAGTACACGGGCTCAGCGACCTCCGCCTTCATCACCTACCTGCTCGTGGTGTTCGTGCCCGTCCTCGGCCTCGTCCTGCTGCGCCGGCGCCCCCACCCGCTGACCCTGCTCGGGATCGCGGTGGCCGTGGTGGGGCTGGTCCTGCTGACCGACCCGGGCGGCGGCGGCCGGACCGCCGGGTTCGGGCGCGGCGAGCTGCTCACCGTCGGCTGTGCCATCGCCTTCGCAGCCCACGTGGTGATCCTCGGCGAGACTGCCCACCGCCACGACCCGATCCGCCTGGCCACCGTGCAGCTCGCGGTGGTGGGCGGCGCGTGCCTGATCCCCGGGCTCTGGCTGGGTGGGTTCGGGTTCCCAGCACCGGCGCTGGTTGCGGCCGTCGCGACGGCCTTGTTCGCCACCGCGCTGGCCTTCGTGCTGCAGGTGAGCGGGCAGCGCACCGTCGCCCCGGCCCGCGCCGCCCTGCTGCTCCTGCTCGAGCCGGTGTTCGCTGGGTTCGTCGCCTCGCTGCGGGGCGAGTCACTCCGGGCCACGCAGCTAGCCGGGGCGCTGCTCATCCTGCTGGCCGTCGTCGTGAGTGAGACGCTCCCCGAGTGGCTTGACCGCAGGGTCAACACGCGGGAGGCTGGCCCCGATAACGATCGTTCTCAGCCGGTCCCGCAGACCGACTGACAGTCGTAGGCCCGGGGGGTCGTGGTGGGTGACTCGAAGCAGCCGAGGGCGCCGTTCGCCCCGTGGGATCGTCGGGAGCTCCCCGGGATCTTCACGGTGGAGGAGTCGGCCAAGCGCGTCGGCCACTACAAGTGGATCGAGATGCGCCTCTTCGAGGTGCTCGGCGGCTGGGTCGCCACCGTCCCCGAGCTCGATGTGAAGCTACGGCTCGGCACCCACTGCTACCACCACGCGTGGCACAGCGAGCTCTGGCACAAGCGCCTCCCCGAGCTGCGGGAGATGAACCCGGAGCGCCTCACGCAGCCACCGAACGACGAGCTCGTCGCCTTCGTCGATGCGCTCACCGAGCCCGAGGGCCCCGACCTAACGATCGAGAAGCTGGTGGGCGCCTACCGCGTGCTCATCCCGGCCAAGATCGCCGCCTACACCTACCACCTGAACAACACGTCCACGATCACCGACGCACCCACGATCCGCTCGCTCAAGTTCGCGCTGGCCGACGAGTTCGACGACTGGCGCGACGGCGAGATGATGCTGCAGTCGCTCATCCAGACCGAGGGCGAGCTGCAGCGAGCCATCGATCACCAAGCCAAGCTGCAGCGGCTGCTGCTCGCGGCGGGCGGCATCGCCGGCCCGGGCACCATCGGCGACTCGTACGCCAACGAACAGGAGAGCCACGCATGAGGAAGTCCTTTCCCGTCGAGGACCTGGCCCGCGACGACCGCTTCGTCCGCGTCCCCCTGATCGAGCGCTTCAACGATCCCCGCACCGCACGCGTGGAGCAGGGCACCTCGAAGACCAAGCGCGGCCCCGGGCGCCTCACGCCCGATCGGCCCGACGCCCCCGACGCGGCGCGGGCGCTGATGCACGGCATCTTCGTGGGCGAGATCCAGGCCCTCGAAGGGGCCGGTCGCACCTGCTGGGACTTCGAGGTCGGCGCCGGCAACGGCGAGGGCGTTCCCGAGGTGCCCTTCGAGCTCAAGCTCGACATGGCCCGCCAGTGCTGGGATGAGGCCCGTCACTGCGAGATCTCCATCAAGCTGAGCAACCACATGGGCACCGAGCTCGGCGAGTTCTCCGAGAACACCTTCCTCTACGAAGCAGCCTGCAACCCCGACCCTGTGCTGCGCCTCACCGGCGTGAACCGGGCCCTCGAGGGGCTGGCCATCGACGTCTTCAACACGATGCGTGAGTTCGGCGACATCGCCGGCGACCCGGTGCTCGAGTTCTGCGAGGACTGGATGCTCGCCGACGAGGTCACCCACGTGAAGATGGGCTCCGACTGGCTCCGCAAGCTGACGGCGAACGACAAGCCCCGCCAGGAGCGGGCGCTCGAGTTCCAGCGCGTCGTCGACAAGCTGTTCTCCCTCGGTGGATTCCGCGGCGAGGAGGAGGACAGCCCGGTGCGCCTGGCTCGTCGCTTCCGGGAGCTGGCCGGCTTCGAGGAAGAGGAGATGGACACCTTGGCCGAGATCGCCAAGGAGGCCCGCGAGGAGATGGAAGCCCGCGTCGAGGCCAACCGCGCGGCAGTGGCCGGCTAGGTCACGCCGATGCCGGTCGAGATCCGGCCCGACACGTTTTCGATGGTGTTCTTCGACGCCACCGAGATCCGGGCCGTCGTGGAGAAGCTCGTGGCCGAGGTCGGCCTGCCCGCCGACCTCCTGGTCACCATCGAGATCGACGAGACCACACCAATGGGTCGCGCTCGAGTGGAGTCCTACGACCCCGTCGTGATCACGGCCGAGTCCGGTGCCCTCGAGGACGTCAAGGCCCCTAGGAAGCTCAGCGTGGACGGCACCGTCGACGTCATCGGCAAGCTGCTCCTGTCCGTCCGCGATCGCACCGATCCCGCCTTCGGCGAGCCACCGGCCGAGGACGACCTCACCCTGCAGGAGTCCGTGGCGTGGGAG
>JBKJSO010000349.1:0-3604 GCA_046595835.1 Acidimicrobiales bacterium
GAAGCGACCGCTCGAGCTGCCCGCCACCGCCGCCTTCGACGAGCTCTATGCCGGTTCCGGCAAGCAGGTCGCGTCGAGCACCACGTCGTTCACTCGGCTGCTCCGCAACCTGTGCCGCGACCCGAAGTTCGGTCCTCGGGTGGTGCCGATCATCCCCGACGAGGCCCGCACGTTCGGCATGGACTCGCTGTTCAAGGAGTTCGGGATCTACGCATCCAAGGGCCAGCACTACGAGCCCGTCGACCACGCGCTGCTCCTCTCCTACAAGGAGTCGCAGAGCGGCCAGATCCTGGAGGAGGGCATCACCGAGGCCGGCTCGATGGCGAGCTTCATCGCGGCGGGAACGTCGTACGCCACGCAGGGCGTGCCGATGGTGCCGTTCCTCACCTTCTACTCCATGTTCGGGTTCCAGCGGGTGGGCGACCTCATCTGGCAGGCCACCGACGCGCGGGCACGGGGCTTCCTGCTCGGGGCCACCGCGGGCCGCACCACGCTGCTCGGCGAGGGACTGCAGCACCAAGACGGCCACAGCCTGCTGCTGGCCTCCGTCAATCCGGTGATCGAGGCGTACGACCCCGCCTTCGCGTACGAGGTGGCCACGATCGTGGAGCACGGTCTGGGGCGGATGTACGGCGAGGGCGAGGACGTCCTCTACTACCTCACCCTCTACAACGAGAACCAGGTGATGCCTGCCCGCCCGGAGGGAGCCGCAGCCGGCGTGATCGAGGGGCTGTACTGCTGGGCGCCCGCGCCCGAGGGGGCGTCGAAGCCGGTGTCGATCCTGTTCTCGGGCTCCGCCAACCTGGCTGCCCGTACCGCGCAGGCCGAGCTGGCCGAGCACTACGACGTTGCCGCTGACCTGCACTCGGCCACGAGCTACAAGCGGCTCCGCGAGGAGGCCCTCTCCACCGAGCGCTGGAACCGGCTGCACGCGGAGGAGCCCGCGCGGGTGGCCCGCGTCACCGAGCTGCTGGCCGGCGAGGGGCCGGTGATCGCGGTCACCGACTTCATCAAGGCCGTGCCCGACCAGATCGCCCGCTGGGTGCCGGAGGGACGCAGCTTCACGCCACTGGGGACTGACGGCTTCGGCCGCAGCGACACACGGGAGGCGCTGCGCCGCCACTTCGAGATCGACGCGCCGCACGTCGTCGTCGCCACCCTCGCGGCGTTGGCCGAGGCCGGCGAGGTGAAGGCCGAGGCCGTCACCGACGCCATCCGCCGCTACGACCTCGACCCCGAGGCCATCGATCCCCGCATCGCCTGACTCCCCGTAGGCTCGCAGTCGTGCACGGCACCCTCTACATCACCGGCGATCCAGCGGCCGACGGCCTGCTCAACAGCGACCCGCTCGCGCTGATGATCGGGATGCTGCTCGATCAGCAGGTGCCGATGGAGTGGGCGTTCGCCTCGCCGCTCAAGCTTCGAGATCGCCTCGGCGGACAGCTCGACGCCACCGCGATCGCGGCGCTGCCGCTTGAGGAGCTCGAGGTGGCGTTCAAGGGCCCGCCGGCGCTGCACCGCTTCCCTGGATCCATGGCCAAGCGCACCCACCAGCTCTGCCAGCACCTCGTCGACGCGCATGATGGCGACGCGGCGGACGTCTGGACCGGCGTGACCTCGGGCGCCGACCTGTTCGCCCGGGTGCGGGCGCTCCCCGGCTTCGGCGGCGAGAAGGCCAAGATCTTCATGGCGCTCCTCGCCAAGCGCTTCGGCGTTGCGCCGGAGGGCTGGGAGGAGCAGGCCAGGCCGTTCTCCGACGAGACCCACCGCACGGTGGCTGACATCGACTCCGCGGACGCCCTCGTCGAGGTGCGGGCCTTCAAGAAGATGATGAAGGCCCAAGGCAAGGGCAAGGACGCCTGACCCTCCCGCGTCCCGTCTGGTAGGAGGAGGTGGTGGCGCTTCACCGTAGGGGGCAGGACGACGCCAGCGGGCGCCCACCGGTTCTGTCGCCGTCGCCGGGCGAGCGGTTCGAGCAGTCGGCGCTCGGGCGGTTGGTCATCAGCGCAGCGGTCGCGGCGCTGCTGCTGGCCGAGATCGCCACGCACCTTCCGGCCTCGTCGTTCGAGCGCGCCGTCATCGACCCCGCCAACCACCTCCTGGGCCTGGCGGGTTCCGAGCAGACCTGGGTGGTGTTCGCGCCAAACCCCCGCTCGGTGAGCCTCGACATGGAGGCGCGGGTGACCTTCGCAGACGGCTCGACCGCTCGGTGGACGTTGCCCGACGGGCCCGCCTTCGGCGCCAACCTGCGTTTCTACCGGTGGCGCAAGTGGCTCGAGCGGGTGCGCGCCGACGACGAGTCCCCGCTCTGGGATCCGACCGCCCGTTGGATCGCCTCCCTCTACGACGACCGGCCGTCACCGGTCACCCGGGTCGAGCTGATCCGCCGGTTCCACGACGACATCGTCGACGGGCCCCAGCCACCCTGGCAGGCGTTCACCTTCTCCACGCTCGAGCTCGACGGGACGATCCCGTGACGCCGCTGGGCGCATGGCAGCGCTTCTTCTTCTCACCCCGCACCACCTCGCCGATGACCCTCGTGCGCATCGCGTGGGGCAGCGTCATGGTGCTCTGGACGCTCAGCCTGCTCCCTGACGTGGACCCCTTCCTCACCACCGGAGCGCTGCGCTACGACCAGCCCGGGCGGCCGGGTTACTGGAACCCGCTCGACTGGATCTCTTGGGGCCGTGCCCCGCTGGTGGCTTGCCTGCTCCTGCTGGTGGCGGCGATCACCACCGCGGTCGGGTACCGCACCCGGCTCAGCGCGACCGTCGCCGTGCTGTGCCTGCTCGCCATCGAGCGCACGAACACCACGGTGCTCAACTCCGGGGATCTGTTCCTGCGCCAGATCGGCATCGCCGTCGCCCTGTCTCCCTGTGGGCTGCTGTGGTCGTTCGACGCTGTCCGGGCCCGACGCGCGCCACGGGCCGGGCCGGCACCGCACCGGGCACCCTGGGGGATGCGCTTGCTCCAGCTCCAGCTCGCGGTGGGCTACCTCCTGTCGGGGTGGGCCAAGATGCGGGGGACCAGCTGGCGGGACGGGACAGCGCTCGGACTGGCGCTGCGCATCGATGACCTCCAGCGGGTGGCCGCCCCGGGCTGGCTGTTCCACCAGCACGCGCTGCTCATCGTGCTCAGCTGGGCCACGCTCGCGTTCGAGGGCACGTTCGTCGTGCTCGTGTGGAACCGCCGGCTCCGACCCTGGGTGCTGGGAATCGGCGTGGCCTTCCACCTGGCCATCGATCTCACCCTGGATGTCGGCTTCTTCAGCATCGCCGTGCTGGTGGCCTACCTCGCGTTCGTGCTGCCCGAGGTCGCCGATCGCCTCGTGGCGAGGTTCGACGCCAGCGGCGTGCGATCAGGTGACGCTGCTGCCGATGCGGTTGCGCTGGCGGTCGAGCCAGCCCAGTAGCACCGCCACCGCACGGGGATCGTGGCGCAAGCGGTGCCCGGCTCCGCTCACGATGCGCAGCTCGGCCTCTCCGTGCGCGTCGACGAGCACGCGGGCATCGAACACCGGCACGAGGTCGTCCTCGCTTCCGTGCACCACCAGCAGCGGCCGGGGCGCGAGCCTCGGTGCGTCCTCCACCGCGCGCAGCTCCTT
>JBKJSO010000105.1:0-6443 GCA_046595835.1 Acidimicrobiales bacterium
GGTCAGGTACAGCTCACTCGTAGACGCCGCGACTCTGGTCGCGGATGATCGAACCGCGATCGAGCTCGATGACGCGACGGCGCATCGTGTCGACGATGGGGCGGTCGTGGGTGGCCATCAGCACGGTGGTGCCGGTGCGGTTGATGCGGTCGAGGAGGCGCATGATGCCCACCGAGGTGGCGGGGTCGAGGTTGCCGGTGGGCTCGTCGGCCAAGAGGATCAGCGGCCGGTTCACAAAGGCCCGGGCGATGGACACGCGCTGCTGCTCACCGCCGGAGAGCTCGTTGGGGAAGTTGCCCACCTTCTTGGCCAGGCCGACCAGCTCGAGGATGGCGGGCACCTGTGTCTTGACGACGTGGCGCGGACGCCCGATCACCTCGAGGGCGAACGCCACGTTCTCGTAGACGGTCTTGTTGGTGAGGAGCTTGAAGTCCTGGAACACGCTGCCGATGTTGCGGCGCAGGTGGGGCACCTTCCACGACGGCAGGGCGCCGATGTCCTTGCCGGCCACGTAGATGCGCCCCTTCTCGGGGTGCTCCTCCTTGTTGACCAGCCGCAGGAACGTGGACTTGCCGGAGCCCGAGGCGCCGACGAGGAAGACGAACTCGCCGCGGTTCACCTCGACGGAGGCGTCGGCGAGCGCGACCACATCGCCCTTGTAGATCTTGGAGACGTTCTCGAGCTTGATCATGAGGCGGGGGCGAGGGTACCAGCGCCCTCAGCGCGGATCGCGGCACGCACGGGCGAGCACCGGCATTGCGATCAGGTTACGAGGTGGCCCTGGCCCGACGCCATCGGAGGTAGGCCTCCATGAAGGGATCGAGGTCGCCGTCGAGCACGCCCTGCACGTTGCCGGCTTCGTGATCGGTGCGCAGGTCCTTGACCATCTGGTACGGCTGCAGCACGTAGCTGCGGATCTGGCTGCCGAAGCCCACCCGCTGCTGCTCACCCCGGATGTCGGACAGCTCGGCCTCGCGCTTCTGGCGCTCCAGGTCGGCCAGCTTCACCTTGAGCATCGCCATCGCCCGATCGCGGTTCTGGTACTGCGACCGCTCGATCTGGCAGGACACCACGATCCCGGTGGGCACGTGGGTGAGCCGTACCGCCGAGGAGGTCTTGTTGATGTGCTGACCGCCGGCGCCCGACGCACGGAACACGTCCATCTTGATGTCGGCCTCGTCGACCACGACCTTCACCTCGTCCTCGTGCAGGACCGGCACCACATCGAACGCCGAGAACGCGGTCTGGCGCTTGCCCTGGGCGTTGAACGGGCTCATGCGCACGAGGCGGTGCACCCCTCGCTCCGCCTGCAGGTAGCCGTAGGCGTACCGTCCCTTGACGAGGAACTCGACCGACGACAAGCCCGCTTCGGAGCCGGGCGTGGAGCCCTCCTCCTCCACCTCGAGGCCGCGCCGCTCCGCCCAGCGCACGTACATGCGGTAGAGCATCTCGGCCCAGTCCTGAGCGTCGGCGCCCCCCTCCCCCGCCTGGACCGTGCAGAGCGCGTCGCGCTCGTCGTGCTCACCCGAGAACATCGAGCGCAGCTCGAGCCCCCGCAGCTCCCGGTCGAGCGATGCGAGGGCGGCGTCGATCTCCGGCTCCTGGCTGGCGTCATCGACCTCCCGGGCCATGTCGTGCAGCGTCTCGGCGTCGTCGAGCTCGGCCACGAGGCGCTCGTAGAGCTCGAGATCGCCCAACACCACCGACAGCTCACCGGTGACCCGCTTGGCGACCTCGGGGTCGTCCCAGAGATCCGGGCGCGACGACTCCGTCTCGAGCAGCGGCTGACGGGCGCGCAGCTCGGCCACCTTGAGGTAGACCTCGGCATCAGCGACGCGCTTGCGGGTCTCCACGAGCTGGTCGGAGAAGTCGCGCACCTCAGGCCTTGCCGTGGCAGAGCTTGAACTTCTTGCCGCTCCCGCAAGGGCACGGGGCGTTGCGGGGCGTCTTGTCCCAGTCAGAGCGCACCACCGGCGTCATCGTCGCTGCTTCAGACGCGACTGGGGACCCACCGCCGTCGTCGGCGCTGCGGGCCACGGCGGCCATGCCGCCACCGCCGCTCGGATCGGCAGGGGCGGAGTACTGCACGTTCTGCACCCGGGCCTCTTCGCCGCCGACCGCCACCACCGAAGCGGCCGGCACCGCGGCCCGCGACGGCTCGTCGTGGTCATCAACGGCAGGGGCGGGGGCGTCGACCTGCACCTGCACGTGCATCACGTAGCGCACGAGGTCCTGGGCGATGCCCTTCATCATCAGGCCGAACATGTCGTAGCCCTCGCGCTGCCACTCGGTGAGCGGATCGCGCTGGCCCATGGCCCGCAGGTTGATGCCCTCCTGGAGGTAGTCCATCTCGAAGAGGTGCTCGCGCCAGCGCGTGTCGATGATGCGCAGCATCACTTGACGCTCCACTTGGCGCAGCACCTCCGCACCCAGCTCCTCCTCACGGCGCTCATAGTGCGTGGTGGCGTCGTCGACGAGCAGGTTGTAGAGGTCGTCGGTGGTGGCCAGCCCGGCCAGCTGGTCCGCGGAGAGCGACGACGGCCAGTAGGTGAGCACCTCCGCGTGGAGGCCGGTGATGTCCCACTCCTCGTGGAAGTCGGCCACGCAGTAGGTCTCCACGAGGGCCTCGACGGCCTCCGGCAGGTGCTCGCCGACGATCTTCTCTCGCAGGTCGGCCTGATCGAGGATCTGGTCGCGCAAGGCGTAGATCACCTTGCGCTGCGCGTTCATGACCTCGTCGTACTTGAGGACGTTCTTGCGGATCTCGCCGTTCTTCTGCTCGACGGTGGTCTGGGCCCGTTCGATGGCCTTGCTCACCATCTTCGCCTCGAGCGGCACGTCGTCCGGCAGGGCCTTGCCCATCACCCAGTTGATCGCACCCGTCGCGAACAGGCGCATCAGATCGTCCTCGAGGGACAGGTAGAAGCGGCTCTCACCGGGATCGCCCTGGCGGCCGGCGCGACCTCGGAGCTGGTTGTCGATCCGGCGCGACTCGTGACGCTCGGTACCGAGGACGTAGAGGCCACCGAGGTCACAGACCTTCTCCCCCTCCGCCTTGGTCTCGTGCTCGTAGGTGGCGACGAGGGCGAGCAGCGCCTCGCGGCCCTCGTCGGACTCGATGTCGACCTCCTCGGCGCGCAGATCCCGCTTGGCGAGGATCTCCGGGTTGCCGCCAAGGAGGATGTCGACCCCTCGACCCGCCATGTTGGTCGCCACCGTGACGGCCTGGAGCCGCCCCGCCTGGGCGACGATCTCGGCCTCCCGTGTGTGCTGCTTGGCGTTCAGCACCTCATGCGCGATGCCCCGCTTGTCGAGCATCCGCGAGAGCTTCTCGGACTTCTCCACCGAGATGGTGCCCACGAGGACCGGCTGGCCTGCCTCGTAGCGCTCGGCGATGTCATCCACGACCGCGCCGAACTTGCCGTCCTCGGTCTTGTAGATGAGATCGGCCTGGTCGTTGCGTGCGGTGGGGCGGTTGGTCGGCACCGGCACGACGTGCAGCTCGTAGGTGTTGGCGAACTCGGCTGCCTCGGTGGACGCCGTGCCCGTCATCCCGGCGAGCTTGTCGTACATGCGGAAGTAGTTCTGGAGGGTGATCGTGGCGAGGGTCTGGTTCTCCTCCTTGATCTTCACGCCCTCCTTGGCCTCGACAGCCTGGTGGAGGCCCTCTGACCAGCGCCGACCCTCGAGGATGCGTCCGGTGAACTCGTCGACGATCTTCACCTCGCCGTTGGCGATGATGTAGTCCTTGTCCCGCTTGAACAGCTCCTTGGCGCGCAGCGCAGCCTGGAGCTGGTGGACGAGGTTCTGGGCCACCGCGTCGTAGAGGTTGTCGATGCCGAGCGACTCCTCCACCTTCTCGATGCCGGACTCCGTGGGCGACACGGTGCGCTTCTGCTCGTCGACCTCGTAGTCCTCGTCGCGGTGCAGGGCACGGACGATGGTGGTGAACTTGTAGTAGAGCTGTGCCGCGTCGGCGACCCGGCCCGAGATGATCAGCGGGGTGCGGGCCTCATCGATCAGGATCGAGTCGACCTCGTCCACGATGGCGAAGCTGAAGCCGCGCTGGGTCTGGCGGTCGCGCGACATCGCCATGTTGTCGCGGAGGTAGTCGAAGCCGAACTCGTTGTTCGTGCCGTAGGTGATGTCGGCGGCGTACTGCGCCCGCTTGTGCTCGGAGTCGTCCTCGCCCGGCACGATGAGACCGACGTCGAGGCCGAGCCAACGGTGCAGACGGCCCATCCACTCGGCGTCGCGTCGAGCCAGGTACTCGTTGACGGTGATCAGGTGGGTGCCCTTGCCGGACAGGCCGTTGAGGTAGGCCGGGAGGGTGGACACGAGGGTCTTGCCCTCACCGGTCTTCATCTCGGCGATCCAGCCGAAGTGCAGGGCCGCCCCACCAATGAGCTGCACGTCATAGTGACGCTGGCCGAGCACGCGCTTACCCGCTTCCCGGACGACCGCAAAGGCCTCCAGGAGCACGTCGTCGAGGTCCTCGCCGTTGGCCAGCCGCTGACGGAACTGCCCCGTCTTGGCCCGCAGGGCGGCGTCGTCCAGGGCTTCGAACCCGGGTTCGAGCGCGGAGATGTCCGGGACGAGGCCCTGCAGGGCCTTCAGCTTCTTGCCCTCGCCCGAGCGGAGGATCTTGTCGAAGATGCTCATGAGGGAGCCGAGTCTACCGACGGCCCCCGGGTGGGCGGATTCGCGTCAGGCGTGGGCGTGTGTGTGCGCCGGCTCCGCCACGAGGTGGACCACCTCGATCTTGGGGAACGCCTTGCGCATCCGCGACGGAACGTCGAGGTGCAGCCAGCGAGACGGCCCGGGCGGCAACGTCGAGAGGATGATGCTCGTGAAGGCGTCCGCGCCCTCTCGCCGGACAACCACCCCCGCCGCATACACCGGGTTGGCGTCGCCGATCTCGCCGTCGGCGATGATGCGCTCCTCGTGGAACCGATCGAGGCCCGCCTGGAGCGTGCGCTTGGCCGCCGCCTGCACCTCACCATCGGTCCAGGCCCCCATCGGGTGCTCGACCGGCACGAGCAGGTGGAAGCGGCACGGACCCGCCTCCCGCAGCGCTCGCACGTGGTCGATCAGATGGGGCCCACCAAGGGTTCGGTGGGCGAGGATGAGGTAGCGAGGCATGGCGCGCTCCCGTTCGATCTGTTGCCCGACCCTGCGACCGTACGCCCGAGCGGGCGGGATGGGAAGCGCGACGCCCAGGGGGCGAGGGGCGTCAGTGGATGTCGAGCAGCTTCTCGCGCACCGCGTAGACGACCGCTTCCATCCGGGAGTGGAGGTGGAGCTTCTCGAGGATGTTGCGCACGTGGTTCTTCACCGTGTTCTCGGAGATGAAGAGCTCCCCGGCGATCTCCCGGTTGCTCATGCCCTCCGCGACGAGCTTGAGCACCTCGAGCTCGCGGTCGGTGAGACGTGGGGTGGGGACCGACTGCCGATCGTCGGCCCGCTTGGCAAGGCTCGTGAACTCCGTGAGCAGCTTGGACGCCATCGACGGCGAGATGAGGCTCTGGCCGCCGACGACGGCCCGGATGGCCGTGGCCACCTCTTCGATCGAGATCTCCTTCAGGAGGTATCCCGTGGCGCCCGCCTTGATGGCGGCGTAGAGGTCTTCCTCCTCGTCGCTCACGGTGAGCATCAGGATCTTGGCCGCCGGCACCATCTCGGCGATGGCGCGGGTGGCTTCGATGCCGCTGAGGCGTGGCATCCGCACGTCCATGAGGACGACGTCGGGGGCGAGGTCCTCCACGCGCGCGATGGCGTCCTGGCCGTCCTCGGCCTCGCCCACCACCTCGATGCCGTCCTCAGACTCGAGGACCATCACCAACCCGCGGCGAAACAGGGCGTGGTCATCACAGATCATCACCCGGATGGCATCGCCGGACGGCTGCCCTGCCTGACCCGGCGCGCTGGCGTCGGTCATGTCCCTCCTCGAGCCCCGGCGACATCGCGCCGAACTAGTCAGGTCAGCGTAGCCCGACCGGGCTACCCCGCTATGACTTCGGGCCCACTCGAGGACTGGTCAGTCGAGGGTGCTGAGCTCGAGTGGCTCCTCGACCGGGGCGACGATGTCGGTTCGGCGCGGCCCTTGGTGGGTGCGCAGCACCTGCTTGGTCTTCAGCTTGTGGAGCTGCTGCTCCAACTTGTCGACGGCGAGGTCGATCGCCGCGAACGGATCCGCGGCTGCGACCTTGCAGCGGACGTGGTGGCCGCCGCCCTCCATCGAGACCTCACACACCTCCTTGTCCGAGATGCGTGGGTTGCGCTCCTCTGAGAAGTGCACCTCTGCTCGCAGCAGGCCGTCCTGAAAACGACTGAGGCGGCCGATCTTGTCTTCGGCCGCCGCTCGCAGAGCAGGTGAGATGTCGATGTGCCGGGCACTGACGGTGATGTCCACGTACGAGGAACCTCCGGGTCTGGTGCGTTGC
>JBKJSO010000158.1:0-4111 GCA_046595835.1 Acidimicrobiales bacterium
TTCTGCTACATCATGTTGGACGACGGCGTGAAGGGTGCCGGCGCGGAGGACACGGTGCGCGTCGCTGATATCTCGATGCACCTCCTGGAGGCGCTCGAGGCCGGCGACGCCCGCCGAGCCGGAGAGCTGCACACCGTCGAGGACTGAACCCGGCCACCGCTGGGGGGAGACACATGGGGTTTCGCAAAAAGGACGACACGTGGGGCGGCGAC
Source organism: Acidimicrobiales bacterium (assembly GCA_046595835.1). Classification (GTDB taxonomy): domain Bacteria; phylum Actinomycetota; class Acidimicrobiia; order Acidimicrobiales; family VFJN01; genus VFJN01. The sequence goes on from JBKJSO010000158.1 coordinate 213, forward strand.
GAACGCCGACGCCCCCCAGCCGTCCTCGTCGTGAACGACGAAGCGGGAGCGCGCGAGCTGCTCGTGCGCTTCCTCGGCCAGGCTGGCTTCTACACGGACGGGGCCAGCAGCGACACGAAGGCCATGTTCCAGATGACCCAGCACCTGCCCCGCTGCGTCGTGCTCGACATGCAGGCCGGCGGCGTGGGGTCGAGCCTGAAGATCCTCGACCAGATCCGCACGCATCAGGACCGCCGGATCAACACCGCTCGTGTCGTGCTCTGCGCGCCGAGCCCGAAGAACCGCACGTTCTCGTTCCAGTCCGGTGCCGACGCCTTCGTGGTCCGCCCGTTCCACCTCCGGGACCTGATCACGGAGATCTCGGGCGTGATCGATCGCCCCCAAGACGACCGAGCGCGTCACCGGCGCGACGAGCTCGCCCGACTGCTCTAGGTCTCGCCTCACTCGGCGGAGAAGTTCTCCCAGTAGCGACTCGGGGTGGGGCCGCGCTGGCCCTGGTACTTCGACTGCAGCGCCCCGGTGCCGTAGGGCACGTCGGCTGGCGTCGTCATGCGCAGGAAGCTGATCTGACCGATCTTCATCCCCGGGTAGAGCGTGATGGGAAGGTTGGCGACGTTCGACAGCTCGAGGGTGATGTGACCATCGAAGCCGGCGTCGATGAACCCGGCGGTGCTGTGGATCAGCAGGCCCAGACGGCCCAGGGACGACTTGCCCTCGATGCGAGCAACGATGTCGGCGGGCACCGCGACCCGCTCGAAGGTGGAGCCGAGGACGAACTCCCCCGGATGGAGGATGAAGGCCCGGTCGTCGTCGATGTCGACGAGACGGGTGAGCTCCTCGAGATCCTTCTTCACGTCGATGACCGGCATCGTGTGGTTGAGGAACACCCGGAAGTAGCGGTCGAGTCGAACGTCGACCGACGACGGCTGCACCATCGCCTCGTCAAACGGATCGATGGTGATGCGGCCGGCGGCGAGCTGCTCACGGATGGTGTGGTCGGACAGGATCACGGCGCCCGAACCTAGTGCTCCGGGGCAGGCGCTACGATCGCTGCGCGCGCGGGTGTAGTTCAGCGGCAGAACATCAGCTTCCCAAGCTGAGAACGCGGGTTCGATTCCCGTCACCCGCTCTCCGACGAACGAGCAGGTCAGTCCGGGTGCGGACCGGATTCGACGCCGTGCTCGCCACCGCTCGGATCGGTCGTCGTGCCAGTCGCGTGCCAGCCGCGGTCGAGGACATCGCGGATCATGCCGTCGAGCGCCTTGGCGATCACGACATCGCGCTCGCGGGTGGCGTGCTGGTAGAGGAGCGCGTCGTTCGAGCATCCATGGGAGCTGTACGAGGTCGTCCAAGAGCGGTAGATCCCATCGCTCCACGCCTGAACCGAGCAGCGGACATTGGCAGTCAGCGAATGAAGACCGGCCCGATCAGCGGTGGAGCGGCAACCGCACCGTGAACTCCGAGCCGCCCGTGGACCGGGTACGGGCCTCGACAGTGCCGCCCATGGTCTCCACGAGGGTCCGCACCACGTGGAGCCCAACACCGCTCCCCCGTGTGAGCGCCTTCGCTTCCACGCCGCGCAGAAACGGCTCGAACACGTCGACCGCCTCCGGCAGCCCCATCCCCTCGTCGATGACTCGGACAATTCCGACGTCGTCGGTGACGGCGACCTCGACGGTGACAGTGCCACCGTTCGGACTGTATTTCAGGGCGTTGTCGACGAGGTGGGCGACCACCTGCTGCAGCGAGGGGCCATCAGCGAGCACGACCGCCGCGGCAACGACCGACGTGCACTCGATCACGTGGGCGTCCGAGAGCACGGTGAGCTCGTCGACGATGAGCGGCAGCGCCACCACGAGATCGATCAGCTCGGGGCAAAGCTCGCTGACCAGGACCTCGGACCGTGCCGCGTCGAGCATGTCATCGAGCTGACCGCTGAGGTTGTCGACCGCACGCTCCATTGCCTCGATGCCGGCCTGCCGCTGAGCGGCTGGCAGGGCGTCGCCTCGGGCCAGCAGTCCGGTCCATCCGGTGAGCACGGCAAGGGGGGTCTTGAGCGCGTGCTCAGCCCGGGCCAGGAACGCGGCCCGCTCCCCGATGTGGGTCCGCAGCGACCGAATCTCCGAGTCGAGCGCTGATTGCTCGGCCTCGGACAGCCCCGCTCGACGGCGGCCGTCGAGAGGGGCCTCGGCCTGCCTGCCAGCGAGGCACAGGGCGGCTCGCTGCGCATCGGTGAGGGTGCGAGGCTTGGTGTCGATGACACACATCGTTCCGAACGCGAAGCCGTCGGCGCTCACCAGCGGTTGACCGGCGTAGAACCGGATGAACGGGGGGCCGGTGACGAGCGGGTTGCCAGCGAAGCGGGGATCGGCGGCAGCGTCGGACACCTCGAAGATCACGCCCGGGGTGAGAATGGCGTGGGAGCAGAACGCGACGTCGCGAGGTGTCTCGGGCACGTCGAGTCCCTGACGCGACTTGAACCACTGCCGATGCTCGTCGACGAGGCTGACCAAGGCGATCGGGGTGTCACAGGCACTGGCCGCCAGAAGCGTGAGGTCGTCGAAGGCCTGGTCGGAAGTCGTGTCGAGCACGTTGCAGCAACGGAGGGCAGCGAGGCGCAGCTCCTCGTCGACTGGGATGGCGGCGGGCTGAAAAGCGGCTGGCGAGGCGTCGTTGATGACAACACCGTACGCTTCTCCACCCAGACCACCATCCTCGCTCGGCCAGCAGCGCTCGGTGGCTCAGGCAACGTCAGGGACGGGCATGAAGCGCCTCCTCGAGCGACGGCTCGGGTTCGGGAAACACAACGCGGGCCACGAGCACCGCGAGCGCGGCACCGAGGAGCTGGGCGACGATGAAGCCGGGGGCCGAGGCAGGTCGGATCCCGGCGAAGGTGTCTGACAGCGTGCGAGCGACCGTGACAGCCGGGTTGGCGAAGCTCGTCGACGACGTGAACCAGTAGGCGGCACCGATGTACCCGGCCACGGCCACCGGCACCGCCATGAACCGCCCAGCGCGCGCGGCCCCGAAGATCACGGTCAGCAGACCAAAGGTGGCCACCACCTCGGCGAGGAAGGTGGCCGGGCTGAGCCGGTCGTGGGTGGAGAGCTCCACCGCCGGTAGCTCGTACATCAGGTTGGCGATCACGGCACCGGCACAGCCTCCGGCGATCTGCGCGCCGAGGTAGCGGGCCGCCATTCTGCTCTCGAGCTTGTGGGACGCCAGCTCCGCGAGCGTGACCGCGGGGTTGAAGTGGGCGCCCGACACGGGACCGAACGCCACGATCAGCGCCGCCAACGCCAGCGCCGTCGCGACGGAGTTCTCGAGCAGCTGGAGTCCCACCTCACCCGGTGACAGGCGCTCGGCCGCAATCCCCGAGCCGACGACGACGGCGACGAGCAGACCCGTTCCCAGCCCCTCGGCCAAGGTGCGAGCAGCTGGTCTCGGACCGCTCAGCCTCACAACTGCGCTCATCGATCTCAGTATGCCGGGCGCAACCTCAGGCGAGAGCGGCCGAGGCCGCCGCAGCGTCGAAGCGACCTGCGATCCGCTCGATCGGCGCCTCGATGACGCGACGGTCAGTCGGCTCACCCGATCGCATCAGCTCAACCAGCGCATCGGCCGGCATCGGACGGCCGAAGAGGTAGCCCTGGACGCGATCGCAGCCCTGGTCGGTCAGGAAGCGCCGCTGCTCCTCGGTCTCGACGCCCTCCGCTATGAGGGTGAGCCCGAGGCTGTGGCCCATGGCGATGGTGGCGCCGACGATCGCCGCCGCACTCGGCGTCATGCCCTGGATGAACGACTGGTCGATCTTCAAGGTCGCCACGGGCAACGAGCCGAGGTAGCGCAGCCCGCAGTAGCCCGTGCCGAAGTCGTCGATCGCGGATCGCACGCCCATG
>JBKJSO010000278.1:0-3367 GCA_046595835.1 Acidimicrobiales bacterium
TAGAACACTGGACGCCAGCGGGTGCATCGTCGCCCCGGGCCTGGTCGACCTGCACAGCCACCTGCGCCAGCCCGGCCAGGAGGAGGCGGAGACGATCGAGACGGGGGCCCGCGGCGCTGCGCTCGGTGGCTTCACCTGCATCCTGGCCATGCCCAACACCAACCCGGCGATGGACAGCGCCGGCATCGTGCGGGAGGTCCTCGAGCTCGGACGCAGCGCCCCGTGCGACGTACGCGCCTCTGGGGCCATCACCGTGGGTCGCGGCGGCGAGCAGCTGGCACCGCTCGCCGAGATGGCCGCCCTCGGGGTGCGCTTCTTCACCGACGACGGCGCCGGCGTGGCCGACGCCCGACTCATGCGGCGGGCTCTCGAGTACGCCGGTGGCATCAAGCTCGACGACGGCGGCTCCGTGGTGCTCGCGCAGCACTGCGAGGATCCGGTGCTCTCGGCCGGCGGCCAGATGCACGAAGGCGAGTGGTCGTCGCGGCTGGGCATTCCTGGACAGCCCGCCGAGGCCGAGGAGCTCATGGTGATGCGCGACATCGCCCTCGCTCGCCTCACGGGCACCCGTGTGCACTTCCAGCATCTCTCGACCGCTCGATCGGTGGAGATGGTGCGCAACGCCAAGGCGGCGGGCCTGCCCGTCACCTGCGAGGCCACCCCGCACCACTTCACCCTCACTCATGCCGCCTGCGCCTCCTACGACCCCGTGTTCAAGGTCAACCCGCCGCTGCGCACCGAGGCGGACGTGGCCGCAGTCCGCGTGGGGCTGGCCGACGGCTCGATCGACTGCATCGCCACGGATCACGCACCGCACACGCAGGAGGCCAAGGAGGCCGCCTTCGACCAGGCGCCGCCGGGGATGCTCGGGCTGGAGACGGCGCTCGCCCTCGCTCTCACCGAGCTCGACCTGCCCGTCGCCGAGGTGCTCGCCCTGCTGTCGTGGCGCCCGGCCGCCATCCTGGGGGTGCAGGGCAGCCACGGCGGCCCGATCGAGGTCGGTGCTCCCGGCAACCTCGTGGTGATCGACCCGGAGCTCACGTGGACGGTCGACCCGTCCGCCCTGGCCAGCCGCAGCTGCAACACCCCGTACGCCGGGCGCGAGCTGCGCGGCAAGGTACGCCACACGATCCTCGATGGTGAACCCGTCGTGCTCGACGGAGAGGCACAGCGATGACGATCCGCGACGCACTGCTGGTGCTGGCGGACGGCACCACCTTCGAGGGCGAGGCCATCGGGGCTGACCCGAGCCCGGCCGCGGCATCCGGTGAGGTCGTCTTCAACACCGTGCTGTCCGGCTACCAGGAGGTGGTCACTGACCCGTCCTACGCCGGGCAGATCATCACCTTCACGTACCCGCACATCGGCAACTACGGCGTGAACCTCGCCGACTTCGAGTCTCGGCGCCTCTTCTGCCGCGGTGTCGTCGTGCGGGATCTGGCTCGCCGCCGCTCGAGCTGGCGCAGCGAGGCCGACCTCGATGCGCAGCTGCGGGCCTACGGCATCCCGGGCATCGCGGGCATCGACACCCGCAAGCTCACGCGTCGCATCCGTTCCGTGGGGGCGATCCCCGGCGCCTTCGGCCCGCTCGACCGCTTCGACGAGGCCACGTTGCTGGCGGCGGCCACCGCAGAGCCAGGCACTGACGGCATCGACCTCGTGGCCCAGGTCACCACCCCCGAGCCGTACCGGCTCGCCGATGGTGCCCGGCCGCTCGTGGTGGCCTACGACTACGGCATCAAGCGCACAATCCTGCAGCACCTCGCGTCCTGGTTCGATCTCGAGGTCGTGCCCGCGTCCACGAGCGCGGCCGATGTGCTGGCGCGCAACCCTGCGGGCGTGTTCCTCTCCAACGGCCCCGGCGACCCTGCGGCGGTGCCCTACGCGTCGGACGCCATCGCGGACCTGCTCGGCAACGTGCCCATCTTCGGGATCTGCCTCGGGCACCAGCTGCTCGGCCGCGCTATCGGGGCCGCCACGGTGAAGCTCCCCTTCGGTCACCACGGTGGCAACCACCCGGTGCGCAACCTCGCCACCCGCAAGGTCGAGATCACCAGCCAGAACCACAACTTCGCGGTCGACGCCGACTCGCTCGGAGGTCGGGCTGAGATGAGCCACGTGAACCTGAACGACGGTGTGTGCGAGGGCCTTCGCGTGCTCGACGCCCCAGCCTTCAGCGTGCAGCACCACCCCGAGGCCGGCCCGGGGCCCCATGACAGCGCCTACCTCTTCGCGCAGTTCGCCGAGATGCTTGGCGTGCAGGAGCGTCGAGAGGCCCCCAGCGGGCATCCCATGGCCGAGCGAGGGGTGGCCTAGCCATGCCCAAGCGCACCGACATCGATTCGATCCTCCTGATCGGCGCCGGACCGATCGTGATCGGCCAGGCCTGCGAGTTCGACTCCTCCGGCACCCAGGCCTGCAAGGTCCTGAAGGAGGAGGGCTACCGCGTCATCCTCGCCAACTCGAACCCGGCCACGATCATGACCGATCCCGAGTTCGCGTCGGCCACCTACGTCGAGCCCCTCGACGTGGACATCCTCTGTCGCATCATCGACCGTGAGCGTCCCGACGCCGTGCTGCCCACCCTCGGCGGTCAGACGGCCCTCAACCTCGCCATGCAGCTCGTGGAGCGCGGCGCGGTGGCCACGCCGGGAACGCCCGAGCTGATCGGCGCCAACGCCGAGGCCATCCGCACGGCGGAGGATCGGGAGGCCTTCAAGGTGGCCATGCAGGGCATCGGGCTGCAGGTGCCAGAGTCGGGCGTCGCCCACACGATGGATGAGGCCAACGAGGTCATCGGTCGTATCGGACTGCCCGTGGTGATCCGACCGGCGTACATCCTCGGCGGCAAGGGCACGGGGATCGCGGGCACCCCGGAGGAGTTCGCCCGCATGGCGGCCTTCGGTCTCACCTCCAGCCCGATCAACGAGATCCTCATCGAGCGCTCGATCGCCGGCTGGAAGGAGTACGAGCTCGAGGTGATGCGCGACCGCGCCGACAACTGCGTGGTCATCTGCTCGATCGAGAACCTCGACCCGATGGGAGTCCACACCGGGGACTCGATCACCGTCGCGCCGATCCAGACGCTCTCCGACCGCGAGTATCAAATCATGCGCGACGCCTCGTTCGCCTGCATCCGCGAGATCGGCGTCGAGACCGGCGGATCAAACATCCAGTTTGCCGTCGAACCGAACACCGGCCGCATGATCGTCATCGAGATGAACCCGCGCGTGTCCCGCTCTTCCGCGCTCGCGTCGAAGGCCACCGGTTTCCCCATCGCGAAGATCGCCGCCAAGCTGGCCGTCGGGTACACCCTCGACGAGATCCCGAACGACATCACCAAGGCCACTCCGGCCAGCTTCGAGCC
>JBKJSO010000467.1:0-3597 GCA_046595835.1 Acidimicrobiales bacterium
GAGCCCGAGCTGGTCGAGCAGCCCGATCGCCACATCGATGGGCAGGTCGGAGAGCGAGATGCCGAGTGCGTCGAGCAGGGCGCTGAGGTCGAGCACGTCGAGGTGATCGAGCTCAGCGCCCTGCTCGACGCACTCGGCATCTCGCTCTCCGACCTGCCCATCGATGTGGCGATCGGGCTGCTCGACCAGCTCGGGCTCCCGCTCCCGGGCGATCTGTCCCCGGCCGCCCTCCTCGCGGTCATCAACGGGCTGCTCGACCAGACCAACGCCGTTCGTTCCCAGGTCCTGACCCTGCAGTCGCAGATCGACGACGCCCAGGCCCAGATCACCTTGCTGACATCGCAGGCCTCCGCGGCGAGCGCGGTGGTCTCGACGCTCACCGCCCAGCTCGCGGCGCAGCAGGCACTGCTCGACGCTTGCACCGTGCCGGCGCTGTGCGCTCCCATCCAGGCCCAGGTCACCTCGCTCACCTCGCAGCTTGCCGCCGCGACGGCGTCGGCCGCCAGCATCGACGCCGCCATCGACGCGGCCCAGGCGCAGGTGGACGCGCTGGCGGCTCAGATCCAGGCGCTCCTCGACACCGTGAGGGCCGCCCTCGACCAGCTGGTCGATCTGCTCAACGGCGTCCTCGACGGTCTCGACGGCGCCTCGCTGCTCGGCGTCGACGATCTGGTGGTGGGGGTCACCGCCCGCGCTGACGACACGCTCGCCTCCTCGGTCGCCGCCGTGACCGGATCCGTCGGCGCCGTGCACATCGGCAGCCAATCGCTGGGCGGCCTTGATGCGGGGTCGACGTCAGACCAGCTCAGCGCTCTCGCCGATCAGGCGACGGCGACCCTTGGCGGCATCCTCTCGAGCATCGATCCCTCGCTCGGCGCCCTCGTCGACGTGAGCTTGCTCGAGCGGGCGACCTCCGTGAGCGAGGACGCCGGCGTCACGACGGCATCGGCGGCGATCACCGGTCTGCGGGCCACGATCACTCCCCCCGATGTGTGCGGGGTCCTCGGCCGGCTCGCGGCGCTGCCCGACTCGCTCGGCACGGTGCTCGGCGGACTGGGCGTGCCAGTGCCGACGGTCCCGAGCCCGGTGGTGGACCTTCTCGGCCAGCTCGGCTCGACCGTCAACTGCAACGTGGTGACCGGCTCCGTGGCGGCCAGCTCCCTCGTCGGCGGCCTCGCCACGGCCCTCACCCAGCCCATGACGGTGGAGGCGCTCAGCCTCGCTGGGGCCGGGACGTTCGCGACGCTGACTGCAGCGGGCTCGCCCACGCCGGGGCCGCTGCCCGTCACCGGCGGCAACTCGAACCTGATGGTGCTCGCACTGGGTGTCGGCGCCATCGGGCTGGCCGGGCGCTGGCTCCTTCTGCGAGCTCGCTGAGGCTCGCTGAACCTCGCCGGGGCTGGCTGAGCTAGCCCCGGCGGTGGATGCGGTGCAGGTGGGGGAGCGCGTCCACATGGTCGACGTCGCCCACCACGATCCAGGCCGAGCGCGACGTGCACGACAGAAGCGTGCCCTCGATCGCACCAGCGACCGTCTCGGCAGTCACCTCAGCGCCGACCAGCATCCGGAGATCGTGGAGCGACACGCCGTCTCCACCTCCGTCGAGTGCCTCTGCTGCTCCCACGGGCTGCCTCCCTTGCCGTCGGGCTGGGTGCTCGTCGGTCTACCCCCGCATCGCCTTCCGGTGGTGGATGCCGACCCCGTTACCATCGACACCGATGGCCGACGACTCAACATCTGATCTCCGCCCGAGCTCGCTGGGACCCAACGCCTGGCTCGTGGACGAGATGCACGAGCAGTACCTCGCCGATCCCACGTCGGTGAGCGAGAGCTGGCGGGACTTCTTCGCCGACTACAAGCGCGACGCGGAGCCACAAGCCGCCGCCTCGCCGCCCGTGGTCGGTGCTGCCTCGGCCCCGGCCCCGGCCCCGGACGCGAGCGCCTCGCCGGCCCCGGCCGCTGAGGGCGCCGCGGCGGCCGCGGTCGTGGCACAGGGAGAGCCGATCCGCGGTGCCGGCGCTCGCATCGTCGCCAACATGGAGGCGTCGCTGGGCGTGCCGACCGCCACGAGCTTCCGGATCGTCCCGGCCAAGCTGCTCGAGGTCAACCGCAAGGTCATCAACGGCTACCTCGGGCGCACCCGCGGTGGCAAGGTCAGCTTCACGCACATCATCGGCTTCGCGGTCGTGCGAGCCATCCACGACACCGTGCCCGTGATGAACGGCTCCTACCTCGAGGACCCCGACGGCAAGCCGCGCGTCGTGCGGCACGAGCACATCGGCCTCGGCATCGCGGTCGACATGGAGAAGAGCGACGGCAGCCGGACCCTGCTCGTGCCGGTCGTCAAGCAGGCCGACAAGCTCGACTTCCGCGGCTTCTGGGGCGCCTACGAAGAGCTCATCCGCAAGGTGCGCTCCAACAAGCTGAGCCCCGACGACTTCTCGGGCATCACGGTCAGCCTGACCAACCCTGGCACCATCGGCACCCTGCAGTCGGTGCCGCGCCTCATGCCCGGGCAGGGCCTGATCGTGGGCGTGGGCAGCATCGACTACCCCGCTGAGTGGAAGGCCGCTGATCCGGTCACGCTGGCCGACCTCGGCGTGTCCAAGGTCATCACCATCAGCTCCACCTACGATCACCGCATCATCCAAGGTGCCGAGTCCGGTCTCTTCCTGAAGCGGGTGGAGGAGCTCCTCCTCGGCGCGGACGGGTTCTACGACGAGGTGTTCCGAGCCCTCGAGGTGCCCTACGAGGCGGTGCAGTGGCGGCGCGACGTCAACCCCATCGACCGCGAGCAGGCGATGCTCGACAAGCAGATGGCCGTTGCCAACCTCATCCGGCTGCACCGGGTGCGAGGCCACCTCATCGCCGATCTCGATCCGTTGCGCTGGAAGGAGCCCACGATGCCCGTGGAGCTCGATCCCGCTACCTACGGCCTCACGATCTGGGATCTCGACCGGGAGTTCCTCACGGGTGGGCTCGCCGGGCGCGAGCGCTTCGCTCTCGGCGACATCCTCCACGTGCTGCGGGACGCGTACTGCCGCACGATCGGCATCGAGTACATGCACATCCAGGACCCCACCGAGCAGCGGTGGATCCAGGACCAGGTGGAGGGCGTGTCGCCCGAGCTTCCCACCGACGATCAGCGCCACATTCTCGAGCGCCTCAACGCAGCCGAAGCCTTCGAGAAGTTCCTCGCCACCAAGTACGTCGGCCAGAAGCGCTTCGGGCTCGAAGGAGCGGAGTCGGCCATCCCGATCCTCGACGCCATCCTCGAGGCAGCCGCCGACGGCGAGCTCGACGGCGCCGTGATCGGCATGCCCCATCGCGGCCGTCTCAGCGTGCTCACCAACATCGTGGGCAAGAGCTACGACCAGATCTTCAAGGAGTTCGAGGGTCAGGTCGACCCCGATTCGATGCAGGGCTCGGGCGACGTGAAGTACCACCTCGGGCAGAGCGGCAAGTTCGCCGCCCGCAGCGGCAAGGACATCCCCGTCGAGCTCGCCGCCAACCCAAGCCACCTCGAGGCGGTCGATCCCGTGGTGGTCGGCATGGTGCGGGCCAAGCAGGACGCCATCAACGATCCCGAGTCGTTCT
>JBKJSO010000138.1:0-6268 GCA_046595835.1 Acidimicrobiales bacterium
TCACCGACATCTCTGTCGGCCCCGCGGTCGACGCCTTCGGCGGCTCGGGAGGGGAGAAGAACGCCCGAGCGTTCGATGTGTTCGCCCACGTGTTTCTGGCCACCAAGCCCGGGTGAGTCGAGCGGTCCGCGCCCCACCTGCCAAGTCAAGCATTCATTTGAGGATTGACAGGCGACCACGTCCCCGTCATCCTTTGTTCCGTGGGCAACCGCGCCGCGAAGGACGCATTGTTCGACGGATTCGCGGACGCCGCCAGGGCGCTGGCGAGCGGACGGCGAGCCGAGATCGTCGACGTGCTGGTCCAGGGTGAGCGCTCGGTGGAGGAGGTCGCCGGTGAGATCGGCCAGAGTGTGGCCAACACTTCCCATCACCTCAGGGCCATGGCCCGAGCCGGACTGCTCACCACCCGCCGTGACGGGACCCGCATCTTCTATTCGCCGGCCAGCGATCGGGTTGGCGAGCTGTGGGCCGCGATCCGCGAGGTCGCCGAAGCCCATGTCGCGGGGTTGGACCGACTTGCCGCCGCGTATCTCGGCAACCGTGAAGGCATCGAGGTTGTTGAGCGCTCCAGCCTCGCCGCGCGGCTGGACCAGGGTGCGATCGTGGTGCTGGACGTGCGCCCCGAGGCTGAGTTCAGCGCCGGTCACATCGCCGGTGCCCGCTCGGTGCCCATCGGCGAGCTCCGTAAGCACATGAAGGCACTGCCCGACGACACCGAGATCGTCGCGTACTGCCGTGGGCCGTATTGCGTCTACGCCGACGACGCGGTGCGCGAGCTTCAACGTCACGGATTCGACGCCCGCCGGCTCGAAGACGGGTTCCCCGAGTGGAAGCGCGCTGGCTTCGCCGTGACGGTAGGGACGTGACTGCCAGCGTCGGCCAAGGTCAGCCAGGCTGAGCGCGCGCAGTGGTGGCGACACGGGCCGAAGCCGAGAACATCGAGCGGTTCACCGATCGCTACCGTCCGAGGCCTACGCCCAGACCCAGCAGGCATGGACCGACGCCAGCGAGTGCCGCGCCGACGACCTGCGCCAACTCACCCCCGATCGCGAGTTCGCACTCGGACAAGCCGACCGCCGACTCGCTCACGATGCCATCGCTCAGGGACTACTTCGCCGAAGCCTCATCACCACGGCACATCATTGAGCGCCTACCCCTGCCGCGTCATGATGCTTCGGGGCAGGGGGAGCGACGGTCAACCGAGTCCCAAGTGCGCGGCTTAGGTTGCATGGCATGAAGATCCTGGTGATGGGCGCGACGGGGTACGTCGGCGGGCGTCTCGTGCCCCGTCTCGCGGCCGCGGGCCACGAGGTTCGCTGCTTGACACGGCGCCCCGAGAAGCTGGGAGGGGTCCCGTGGGCCGACTCGGTTGAGATCGTGGCCGGTGACGCGCTCGATCCCCGGAGCCTCGACAAGGCGATGCTGGGCGTCGACGTGGTGTTCTACCTGGTCCATTCGATTGGCACAGGCGCCGACTTCGAAGCATCGGACCGGCTGGCCGCTCGTCATGCTGCCGAGGCCGCCGCAACGGCTGGCGTGAGCCGAATCGTGTACCTCGGGGGTCTCGTTCCCACGGGGGAGACCGCCTCGCCGCACCTGGCCTCGCGAGCGGAGGTCGGTCAGATATTCCTCGACGGCACGGTTCCGGCTGTGGTCCTGCAGGCCGGAGTGATCATCGGAAGCGGCTCGGCGTCGTTCGAGATGCTCCGCTACCTGACCGAACGGCTCCCGATGATGGTGACCCCCAAGTGGGTGCGATCGCTCGTGCAGCCGATCGCCGTGCGCGATGTGCTCACCTACCTCGTGGAGAGCCTTGAGCTGTCCGCCGGTCTCAACCGGCGCTTCGACGTCGCGGGTCCCGACATCGTGTCGTACCGCGACATGATGCAGCGCTACGCGGCCGTCGCCGGGCTCACGCGTCGGGTCATCATCCCGGTGCCCGTGCTGTCACCCTGGTTGTCGAGCCAGTGGGTCAACGTCGTCACGCCCGTTCCCAAGGCCATCGCGCAGCCGCTGATCGAATCGTTGCGCAACAACGCCGTGGCGCACGAACACGACATCGAGGCCCTCATCCCGTTCGAGCTGTGCCCGTTCGACGAGGCCCTCCGGCTGGCGCTCGAGAGCGCCCGTCGGGCCGAGGTGACCACGCGCTGGTCGGGAGCGCAGTGGCCGGGCGCACCGAGCGACCCGATGCCGACGGATCCTGACTGGAGCGGCGGCACCACCTACCGCGACGAACGATCGACCGCGATCGACGGCGATGCGGCCGACGTGTGGCGCGCGGTGGAGGGCATCGGCGGTGAGCGCGGCTGGTACTCGTTCCCACTGGCGTGGGCGCTCCGCGGGCTCATGGATCGTCTTGTGGGCGGGGTGGGGCTCCGCCGAGGCCGCCGAGATCCCGACCGCCTCGAGGTCGGCGACGCGGTCGACTTCTGGCGGGTCGAAGCGCTTGAGCGACCCACCCTGCTTCGGCTGCGGGCCGAGATGAAGCTCCCAGGCGAGGCCTGGCTCGAGTTCACCATCACCAGCGAACACGGTCGGCCCGTGCTGCATCAGCGCGCGCTGTTCATTCCGCACGGTCTCGCAGGGCAGCTGTATTGGTGGGCGATCAGCCCATTCCACAACACCGTGTTCGGATCGATGATCTCCAACCTCGCTCGAGGATCTCGACCCGCCGAGGGTCCGGTCGTGCATCGACGGGTGTAGCGCAGGTGCTCACGCTGCTCAGCGGGGGAGGAAGTCGATCAGAAGGCGGTTGACCGGATCGGGAGCCTCCCACTGCAACCAGTGGCCGGGACCCTCGATCCGCTCGTAGCGGAATCCGCTCGCGCAGTAGGCGGCGGATGCGGTCATCTGCTCCTCAGTGAGGGCGAAGTCGGCGGAGCTCCAGATGCCCATCGTGGGCGCTTGGATGGGCGGCAGCTCCAACGGCGGTCCGACGAGCGCATCGGGTGTGACGTTGGCGCGGTAGTAGCTGAGGCCGGGCGTCAGCGACTTGTCGCGCTGCAGCTCGGCGAACACCGCGTCGAAGTCAGGGTGCCCGCACCACCCCCTGAAGTTCTCGCCGTCGTCCATCGTGAGCCACTGCTCGGCCTGCGGCGCGAACTGGAACAGGAGCATGTACCAGGACTTCTCGCGCTGGGCCAGGCCCGCGCTGCCGAACGCGCTGGGGTGGCCGACCGACATCGCGACGAGGTGGTCGACGCGATCCGGTGCGAGGGCTGCAGTGGCCCACACGACCGCCGAGCCCCAATCGTGGCCCACGAGGTGGGCGCGCTCGAGGCCGAGGTGATCGAGGACCGCGGTGACGTCGATGGCGAGGAACGGGATCGAGTACGCCTCGACCTCGGCGGGCTTGTCGCTCGCGCCGTAGCCACGCTGGTCGTAGGTGATGACCTGGTAGCCGGCATCGACGAGGGGCGGCACCTGCTTCGACCAGAGCCGCTTCGTGTCGGGGAAGCCATGGACGAGCACCACTGGTCGCCCGGCCCCCTCGACCTGCACGTCGAGCGCGACACCGCTGGAATCGATCTTCACGGGTGGTCCCTTCTACGCCGCCACGACCGCGAGGAGCTCCTCGCGGCTCAACCCCGGAGCGACTTCGTCTTGCCACCCGTTCCCCAGCTCGATGACCCGCTCCAACACACCCGGCTCCGCGAGCACGTCTTCGGGCAGCGCGAGCACGCTTGCGATGCTGAGGAAGCTGCGGAACAGCTCAGGGTCCTTCCCAGCGGCGCTCTGGAGCGCGGCGCCGAACTCGTACTCGGGGTCGGCCCCGAACGGACGGCCGTCGATCTGCGCGTGGATCTCCGCGAGGCGGCCGCTGTCGAACGAGAGGGTGCCCCGATACCAGGGCTCGACAGTGCGCATCGTGACGTCGTGCCAGCTGAGTGAGAGCTCGACCGGATCGGTCGGCGCTTCGCGCAGGAGGTCGCGCAGGGCCACCGCGTGGATCGTGCCGATGGATATGCCGCGCCCGACAGAGGGGTTCGTGGCCGCCCACGAGTCGGCGAGGGGGAGCACACCGGTGGCGACGGGCTGGCCGTCGATCACGAAGGTGCGGTGGCGGTCCTCGATCTTGGCCATGACCGCGATCCGGTCGTCAAGCGGCTCGCCGTCGAGCCAGTGAGCGGCGAGCGGGTAGCCCTTCACGACGCGGGTCCAGACGTCGACGTCGGAGAGCTTTCGCAGCGTGGCATCCTTGGCGCTGGTGACAACCCCGAGACCCCAGGTGCCGTTGTCTGCGGGAAGCGTGAGGAGCGAGACGGAGTCATAGGGCGTGAGCAAGCCGCTGAACATCGGCGGGATCGAGCCGTCGCTCGAGCGGAAGTGGCGCCCGTAGTAGATGAAGCCGCAGTCCTCCTTCTCCTCGATCGGGGCGCGGGCGCCGATGTCGCTGAGGAGGCTGGGCAGCATCGAGCGTCGACCGCTTGCGTCGACCACGAGGTCGGCCATGACGTCCTCACCGCTGTCGGTGCGCACGCCGATCACGTGCGGGACCGCGCCGCTGGTGGCGTCGGCGGTGACCAGGCCGTCGACTGCGATGCCACGACGGATCGTGACGTTCGGGTGGGCCTCGACGACGCGTGCGATCGCGGCCTCGGCCACCGGGCGTCGCGCCGTCACCGCTTCGTACTGCGCGTCGGACGCACGGAAGCCGCCTGTCACCTCCGCCGGCAGGTCTCGGAAGGGGTTCAGGCTCAGCGCCCCAGCGTCCTCCAGGGCGCGGACCACCTCAGGCGCGTTGGCCTCCATGAGGTTGCGGAACCGCGCCGCGAAGAAGTGCAGCATGCGGAACTGGTTGACGCCTCGCCGCTCCCAATCCGACCACGCAGCCTCAGGGTTCGGCGGGGCAGCGGCGTCGCGCTCGAGCACCGTGACCTCGTGGCCGTCCTGTCCCAGGAGCAGCGCTCCGCACAGCCCGACCACACCACCGCCGACGACCACCACACGCGCCATGGAGCACCTCCGTCGCTCGGGTGGCGACGGTACCTGACCGATTGGTTGGCTGCTGGCGATCGTTGCTGAGCGAGCGCCGCGTCCGGCTGCGACCATGAGGGGGACCGCATGGCCATGGCGAGCCGCGCCGCAGTACCGTCGGGCGGCGGAGCGGAGGGCGACCACGAGGGGCAGGGGATCGGCAGGATGGGCGCTGAGACGCTGACGAGATCTGGCGTCGCGGGCGGCTTCCGTCACGAGGCGCTCCTCTACGCCGGGGAGCAGGAGTTCCTTGACGCGGCGCTCCCGTTCATCGTCGACGGGCTCACGCAAGACGAGCACGTCCTCGTGGCGGTCAGCGCCCGCAAGATCGACCTGCTCCGCGACAACCTCGGGTGGGACGGCCAGTGGGTCGACTACGTGGACATGGCCGAGCTGGGCACGAACCCGGGCCGCATCATCTCCGCCTGGCGTCAGTTCGTGTTCGACCACCGCAGTCATCCTCACCTGCGCGGCATCGGCGAGCCGGTGTGGGCCGAGCGCACGCCGGCCGAGCTGCTCGAGTGCCAGCACCACGAGGTGCTGCTCAACGTCGCCTTCGCGCCGGAGCGGCCGTGGCGCCTCCTGTGTCCCTACGACAAATCCACGCTCGGGCCGGCGGTCATCCACGAGGCCAGACGATCCCACCCGTACGTGCAGGACGGCGAGATCGCGGCGGTCAGCGACGTGTACCCCGGGGTGGACCACGAGCTCGCCTCCGTGATCGATGCCGAGCTGCCTGAGCCCGCTGTGCCCTTCCAGGAGGTGCACTTCGACGAGCACACCCGCTCCGACGTGCTGCGCCTTGTCATCCGAACGGCGGCCAGGCTCTCGACGCGCCGCTCGGACGGTCTCATCTTGGCCGTGCACGAGATCACCGAGAACTCGGTCCGCCACGGTGGTGGTCAGGGCACGATGCGCATCTGGGCCGAGGCTGGCGACGTCGTGTGCGAGGTGCGCGATGCCGGCTGGATCCGCGAGCCGCTGGTGGGGCGCGACCTCCCCCCTAACGCCACGCGGTACCGCGGGGGACTGTGGCTCGCCCACGACCTGTGCGACCTCGTGCAGGTCCGCTCGTCGGAGCGGGGCACGGTGGTGCGGATGTCGATGCGCTCGGCTCGTGCGTGATGCGGCGCCGCGAGCTCAGCCGGCGTCGAGGGCCGAGGTGTCCTCGCCGGTGATCGTGTCGTAGCGCTTGAGCACCGAGTCGAGCGCCGCTCGCTCGTCGGCCACGACGTCCATCCACACGCTGAGCATGTGCAGGCCGGCCTGTGTGACGCCGTAGACCTGG
>JBKJSO010000161.1:0-3574 GCA_046595835.1 Acidimicrobiales bacterium
GTCGACGAGAAGTGGCTGACCGTCGGGGCCGGTGAACACAAGCTTGTGGTAGGCGCCCGGGAGCTCGCGGTCGGCCAGCTCGGCCTGGGCCACGCTCGTCTTCATGTCGACGTCCCAGAGCGTGGGGGACTCGCTGCGGTAGGCCAGGCCGCGCGCGGCAAGGCGCAAGAACCCCCGCTGCGAGGTGCGGATCGCTTTGGCACCGATGGTCGTGTAGGTGTGCTCCCAGTCGACCGACAGGCCGAGGGTGGCCCACAGGTCGTGGTAGGCGGCCTCGAACTCGGGCACCACCTCTTCGCACAGCTCGATGAAGTTCGGGCGGCTCACGGCCACGGCGCGCGCCTTCGGGTCGACCTTCTCGGGGCGCACGAAGCCCGGGTCGTACGGGAGCGTGGGGTCCACGATGGTGCCGGTCATCAGCTGCACGCGGCGCTCCACGTTGAGGCCGTTGTCGTCCCACCCCATCGGGTAGAAGATCTCCTTGCCGCGCATGCGCCAGTACCGGGCGATGAGGTCCGTGTGCGTGTAGCTGAAGACGTGACCTGGGTGCAGGTGGCCGCTCACCGTCGGTGGGGGCGTGTCGATCGAGAACACCTCGCCGCGGGTCTTCGTGCGGTCGAAGCGGTAGGTGCCGTCGGCCTCCCAGCGGGCGCGCCACGTGGCTTCCAACCCGTCGATCGTCGGCTTCTCGGGGAGCTGCGTCACGCTGGGCAGGGTAGTTGCGGCCCCGGCTGCGTCCCGAACCGCATACCGCAGGTAACGTCGCCCAGATGGGGGACACCATGGATCAATCCGCACCATCTCGCCCGCCCTTGCCGCAGCTGGTGCCGCCGGAGGAGTGGGCTGACCCTCACCCGCACTACCACCGGATGCGAACGGCGACGCCGATCCTCGCCGTGCCCGAGTGGGACGAGTTCGTGTTCACCCGGTGGGAGGACTGCGAGCGGATCTTGCGCGATCCCACGATGAGCTCAGATCCGTCGCACCGGCGCGTCGACGTGCCGTTCATGGACTTCGGGGGGATGGAGCGCCCGAGCTCGATGCTGATGATGGACCCGCCCGACCACACCCGCCTGCGCAAGCTCGTGAGCAAGGCCTTCACGCCTCGCACCGTCGAGCAGCTCCGCCCCCACGTGGCTGAGCTGGTGATGGGCATGCTCGACGACGTCGACCCGTCCGGGTTCGACCTCATCTCCAGCCTCGGCTTCCCGCTGCCGGTCACGGTGATCTGCGAGATGCTGGGTGTGCCCGCCGAGGACCGCCACCTCTTCGGCCCGTGGAGCTCCGATGCCTCCCGGATGCTCGACGGCGATCTCGACGACGCCACCATCCAGCGCGGGGTCATGGCCTTCATGCAGCTCGTCAACTACCTCAACGGCATCTTCGAGGAGCGCCGAGCGTCGCCGCGTGACGACCTCCTCTCCGCGCTGCTCGCCGCAGAGGAGGAAGGCGATCGCCTCTCCGAGGAGGAGCTGCGCTCCACGGTGGTGCTGCTCTTCGTGGCCGGTCACGAGACCACGATGAACCTCATCGGCAATGGCACGGTCGCGATGCTGCGCCAGCGCCACGAGTGGGAGCGGCTCATCGCCGACCCGTCGCTCGCCCCGGGTGCGGTGGAGGAGTGCTTGCGCTTCGACGGACCGGTGCACCTCACCGGCCGCACCGCCACGGTGCCGTCGGTGGTGGCCGGTGTGGAGATCGAGCCCGGTCAGGGGTTGGTCACGCTGCTGGCCGCCGCCAACCGCGACCCAGCTCGGTTCCCGGATCCCGATCGCCTCGACATCACCCGAGCCGACAACCAGCACCTCACGTTCAGCCACGGCATCCACTACTGCCTGGGCGCGGCACTGGCTCGCCTCGAAGGTCAAGAGGTGTTCAAGGCGATGGCGCAGCGGTTCCCCACCCTCGAGCTCACCGACGAGCCCGTGCACCGCGAGCACTTCGTCCTGCGCGGCTACCAAGCCGTCCACGTCGCCGCCGGCTGACTCCTCCCGCAGCGTTCTCGGGCGGTCTTGTGGGCACAGTGCCCACAAGACCGCCCGAGAACGGGATGTGGTTCGCGTTCCAGTCGTCGTGGCCGAATGAGCGAAGATGCCTGCCGTGCCTGTCTCCGATCCACCGCCCGGCCTCGAGGGGCTGCGCTTCTACGACACGCGCACGCGTCAGGTGCGGCAGTTTCAGCCGCTGAACCCGCCGAAGGTCGGCATCTACACGTGTGGACCCACCGTGTACGCCCTGCAGCACCTCGGCAACATGCGCAGCCAGCTGTTCCCCGACCTGTTGCGCCGCGTGCTGATCGCCGCCGGGTACGACGTCACCTTCGTCACCAACATCACCGATGTCGGCCACTTGGTGTCCGATGCCGACGAGGGCGACGACAAGATGGAGCGAGCCGCTGCCACCGCCGGCAGATCGGCCGCGGAGATCGCGGCCGTGTACACCGAGCAGTGGGCCACCGACCGAACGCGCCTCGGCTGCCTTGAGCCCGACCGCATGCCGAAGGCGGCCGACCACATCGCCGAGCAGATCACCATGGTCGAGGCCCTAGAGGCGCGGGGCCACACCTATGTGATCGATGACGGCGTGTACTTCGACGTGTCCACCTTCCCCCGCTACGCCGAGTTTGCCGGTCTCGATCTCGACGGGCTGGAGACAAGCGGGCGCGTGGAGCGCGTGGAGGACAAGCGCCATCCGGCCGACTTCGCGCTGTGGAAGCTCACGCCCACGGGAGTCACCCGCCAGCAGGAGTGGGACTCACCGTGGGGCCGCGGCTTCCCCGGCTGGCACATCGAGTGCTCGGCCATGGCCACGAAGTACCTCGGCACCCGCTTCGACATCCACACGGGCGGCGTCGACCACGTGCGGGTGCACCACACCAACGAGGTGGCCCAAAGCGAGTCAGCGCTCGGCGTGCACCCGTGGGTGGGCACGTGGCTCCACAACGAGTTCCTCGACCTCGGCGGGGCCAAGATGTCGAAGTCGGAGGGCGACGTGCTGCTGGTCGACTCCCTCGTCGAGCTGGGCATCGATCCGCTGGCGTTCCGCTACTTCACGTTCCAGTCCCACTACCGCCAGCAGCAGGCGTTCACCTTCGAGGCCGTGGCGGCATCAGGCACCGCGCTGCGACGGCTCGTCGGCCACGCGGTCGCCGCCCGTGACAGCGGAGGGAACGTGGTCGACCCGGCCGGGGTCCAGGCGCGGCGGCGCCGCTTCTGGTCCGCGCTGGCCGACGACCTCAACTCGCCGCAGGCACTGGCGGTGATCTCCGAGGTCGCCAAGGACGACGCGCTCGCCCCGGCCGACAAGTGGGCGGTGCTGTCCGACGCCGACCGGGCGCTCGGCTTCGGCTTGGCCGGCGCCGCCCCGCCGGCTGGCGACACCGGCTCGGACCCGCGGATCGACGCGCTCGTCGCCGAGCGGGAGGCGGCCCGGGCCGATCGGGACTTCGCCACCGCCGACCGCGTGCGGGACGAGCTGGCCACCGAGGGCATCGAGCTCATCGACACCCCGACCGGCCCCACCTGGCGCCGCCGCTAGGGCGACGCGCGCAACCCTGCGGCAGCGACGCGACGAC
>JBKJSO010000176.1:0-5278 GCA_046595835.1 Acidimicrobiales bacterium
CTTCACGGAGCCCGTCCTGGTGGTGAACCAGAAGGCCAAGCTCATCGAGGTCAACAACGAGTACGCCATCTACGACCAGAACGGCACCCAGCTCGGCGCCGTCCGCCAGGTCGGTCAGTCGGCCGCCAAGAAGGTCCTCCGCGTCCTCACCAACGTCGACCAGTTCCTGACCCACAAGCTCCAGGTCGTGGACGTCCACGGCACCGTGCTGCTCGCGCTCACCCGCCCGGCGAAGATGCTGAAGTCGAAGGTGATCGTGCAGGACGGCCAGGGCAACGAGATCGGCCAGATCGTGCAGCAGAACGCCATCGGCAAGATCCGCTTCGGCCTCGAGGCCAACGGCCACACCTATGGCTCCATCAACGCCGAGAACTGGCGGGCCTGGAACTTCAAGGTCTCCGACACCTCCGGGAACGAGGTGGCCCGCATCACCAAGACGTGGGAGGGCCTGGCCAAGACCATGTTCACCACCGCCGACAACTTCGTGGTGCAGATCCATCGCCCCCTCGAGGAGCCGCTGCGCAGCCTCGTTGTCGCCTCGAGCCTCGCCGTCGACACTGCCCTCAAGCAGGACAGCCGCGGCTTCGGCTGAGCCAGGCGGTTTGGGGGTCGCGGCAGCTGCGGGACGACCCGTCTTTCCCGGGCGTGCACGGTGGGCCTGGTGTGCGTGGCAGGCTTCGGCGATGGCCGTCGCCGATCCCCACCTCGCCGCAGTGCGCGCCGCGGTGACGTTGGCGCTGGCGGAGGACCTCACACCGCTGGGCGACCTCACCTCGTCGCTGCTCCCGGCCGACGTGACCGTCAGCGCGGCGTTCGTCCCGCGGTCTGACGGCGTGCTGGCGGGCACGGCGTGCGCGACGGAAGCGTTCGCGCAGCTCGATCCGTCCGTCCGGGTCGCCTGGGAGGTTTCGGACGGCGACGCCATCAGCGCCGGCCAAGCGATCGCCACGGTGTCGGGGTCGATGGCGTCGATCCTCACGGGCGAGCGCACGGCGCTGAACTTCCTGTGCCACCTCTCCGGGGTGGCCACCATCACGAGGCGCTTCGCCGATGCGGCCGCCCAGGGCGGCGACGCACGCATCTGGGACACGCGCAAGACGACGCCCGGTCTGCGCACGCTGCAGAAGGCGGCCGTGCGAGCCGGCGGCGCGGTGAACCACCGCGGCAACCTCTCGGACTGGGTGATGTTCAAGGACAACCACCTCGCGGTCCTCGGCATCGCGGAGGCTGTGGTCGCCGCCAAGGCCGCCTGGCCCGGACGCCTCGTCCACGTCGAGGCCGGCCACCTCGACCAGGTCCGTCAGGCGCTCGAAGCCGGTGCCGATGCGATCCTGCTCGACAACATGACGCCCGAGGAGGCCAGGGCAGCAGTGGAGCTGGCGATGGCCTGGGCCGCGGACCACGGCGGCCGCCGACCGCTGCTGGAGTGCAGCGGCGGCATCACGATCGACACGGCGGCGGCCTACGCGGCCACCGGGGTCGACCTGCTGTCGACGAGCCAGATCACCCAGTCGGCTCCGGCGCTCGACATCGGCCTCGACATCCCCTGACCCCCCGATCTGTGCACGCTCAGCATCGGCATCCGATGCTGAGCGTGCACAGATCGCGGTCGGCCTCGTAGCGTCTGCCCTCGTGCTCCTGCTCGCCCTCGACGTCGGCAACACCCAGACCGTGGTCGGGCTCTACGACCTCGAGCCGGACGACGATGCCAACCGCGACCGGCGTCTCGCCGACACGAGCCTCGTCGACCACTGGCGCATCGCCACCAACGTCGAGCGCACCGCCGACGAGCACGCCCTCGTGCTGCAGGAGTTCCTCGGCTTCCACGGCTCCACGTGGGAGGACAACGACATCCAGGGCATCGTCGTGTGCTCTTCGGTTCCCCGCGTCACCGGTTCGCTGCGCCGCATGTCCGAGCGCTACTTCGGCTTCCCGTGCCTCGTCGTCGAGCCGGGGGTGCGCACCGGATTGCCGATCCTCTACGACAACCCCAAGGAGGTGGGTGCCGACCGCATCGCTGATGCCGTCGCCGCGCTGGATCTCTACGGTGGGCCGACGATCGTCGTCGACTTCGGCACCGCCACCACCTTCGAGGCCATCTCGGCCAAGGGCGAGTACCTCGGTGGTGCCATCTTCCCCGGCATCGACATCAGCCTCGACGCCCTCTTCGCACGCGCGGCCGCCCTGCGGCGAGTGGAGCTCGTGGAACCCCGCAACGTGATCGGCCGGTCCACGGTGGAGTCGATGCAGTCGGGCGCCATCTACGGCTACACCTCGCTGGTCGACGGCATGTGCGAGCGCATCCGCGCTGAGCTCGACGCCGACGCCACGGTGGTGGCCACCGGCGGGCTGTCGGGGCTCATCGGGCCGCTCTCGAGCGCCATCAACCACGTCGAGCCGTGGCTCACGTTGCACGGCTTGCGCCTCATCTTCGAGAAGAACCAGCCATGACCGACCGCACCCCGCCGTACCGCTTCGAGGTCACCGCCACCACCGCGGCGCTGCGCGCCGCCCACGACGGCCTCGCGGACGGTGAGGAGACGGGCATCGAGGTGAGCGTGGCCGGTCGCGTGATGCTGCACCGAGCTCAGGGCAAGCTGGCCTTCGCGACGTTGCGCGACGGCAGCGGCGGCGAGGTGCAGCTGTTCGCCCTGGCCGCCGTCACCGACGACTTCGAGGGGTTCGGGAAGATCAGCCTCGGCGACTGGGTGGGCGCCACCGGCGAGATCGTGAAGACCAAGCGGGGCGAGCTCTCCGTGAAGGTGGCGACGTGGGTGATGCTGGCCGAGACGCGCAGCGGGTTCGGTGACAAGTGGAACGGCGTCACCGACGTCGAGACCCGCTACCGCCAGCGCTACGTCGACCTGTGGGCCAACCCCGCGAGCCGCACCACCTTCCTCCAGCGCAGCCGCGTGCTCAGCCTCACGCGCCGCTGGCTCGAGGACCGCGGCTTCGTCGAGGTGGAGACGCCCGTGTTCCACCCGATCCCCGGTGGCGCACTCGCCAGGCCCTTCACCACGCACCACAACGCGCTCGATCACGACTTCTTCCTCCGCATCG
The DNA here is from genome assembly GCA_046595835.1 of Acidimicrobiales bacterium. Lineage (GTDB taxonomy): Bacteria > Actinomycetota > Acidimicrobiia > Acidimicrobiales > VFJN01 > VFJN01. The sequence goes on from JBKJSO010000176.1 coordinate 3,061, forward strand.
CTCCCGAGCTCTACCTGAAGCGCCTCACCGTCGGTGGCTTCGAGCGGGTGTTCGAGCTGGCCCGCGTGTTCCGCAACGAGGGGCTGTCGACGCGCCACCTGCCCGAGTTCACGATGCTCGAGCTGTACCAGGCGTACGCGGACTACCACGACGCGATGGCCCTCACCGAGGAGCTGGTGGCCTATCTCGCCATGGCGCTGCACGGCACCACAAAGCTCACCTACGACGGTCGGGAGCTCGACCTCACCGCGCCCTGGAGGCGGGCCACGCTCAGCGACCTCGTGGAGGAGCACGCAGGGGCGCGCGTCGACGTGCGCATGCCGGTGGAGGACCTCCGCCGCATAGCGATCGAGCACGGCGTGGAGGTGAAGGAGGACTATGGCCCCGGCAAGCTCGTGCTGGAGATCTACGAGAAGACCACCGAGCACGCGCTGTGGGGTCCGATCTTCGTCGTCGACTACCCCAAGGAGGTCTCGCCCCTCGCGCGCGACCACCGCGAGCTGCCGGACATGGTCGAGCGGTTCGAGGGCATCGTGGCGGGTCGCGAGCTCTGCAACGCGTTCTCCGAGCTCGTCGACCCCGACGAGCAGCGGGCCCGCTTCGAGGAGCAAGCACGCCAGAAGGCGGCCGGCGACGTCGAGGCGATGGTGGTCGACGAGGACTACCTGCGCGCCCTTGAGTACGGGCTGCCGCCCACCGCAGGTCTCGGCATCGGGATGGATCGACTGGTGATGCTCCTCACCGACACGCAGTCGATCCGCGACGTCGTGCTGTTCCCCACCCTGCGTCCTGAGCAGGACTAGACGGCCAGTCGCAGCGTCCGGCGTGTCACGGGAACGGGGGCATCGTCCCCGATTTGGTGACACGACCTCGGTGAGCCCGTCGCCTGTCACCCGGACGGGGTCATCGTCCCTGATTTCGTGACACGCCGGGTGGTGCCCGCCGCCTAGAGCTCGGCGAGGAGGTGTTCGGCGGCGCCGCGGAGGGCGACCGCGCTGGGCCGCTCGCCGAACGGAGCGAGCGAGGCGATGGCCTCGTCGACGTAGGAGCGAGCGACCCGGACCGACTGGGCCACGCCGTCGGACTCGCGGACGAGCTTGCGGGCCCGATCGAGCTCGTCGCCCTCGATGGGGCCGCCGAGCAGCGCTCGCAGCTCGGGGAGCCCGTCGTGGGCGAGCGCCCGCAGCACGGGCAGGTTGTAGATGCCCTCGGCGATGTCGTGGCCAGCCGGCTTGCCGAGCTCCTCATCCGTGGCGATCACGTCGAGGATGTCGTCGACCACCTGGAACGCCATCCCGTAGTGGCGGCCGAAGTCGGTGAGCTGGTCGATGTGGTGACGGGGGAGGTGGCCCACGATGCCGCCGACGCGGCAGGCGGTGGCGAACAGGGCGGCGGTCTTGCCCTCGATGGCGGCGAGGTAGCCGGCCTCGGTGCGGTCGGCGTCGTAGGCGGTGCGCAGCTCGTGCACCTCGCCCTCGCACAGCCGGCCGATCGTGGCCGCCAGGAGCCCCGCAACTTCCGTGCCGAGGCCAGCCGCGATCTCCGACGCCTTGGCCAGGAGGAAGTCGCCGGCCAGGATCGCCTTGAGGTTGCCCCACCGGGCGTTCACGCTCTCGGCGCCGCGGCGCGTGTCGGCTTCGTCGATCACGTCGTCGTGGCAGAGCGAACCCACCTGCACGAGCTCGACGGCAACCCCACCGAGGATGACATCGTCGGTGACGGCCGCCTCGACGCCCTCGGCGTCGTCGGCCAGGGCCGCTGCCGAGGCGACCGCGAAGAGCGGTCGGGCTCGCTTGCCGCCCGCGGTGATGAGGTGGCCACCCATCTGCGCCATCAGCTCGTCCTCGGCGGCGACCGCTCCGAGGAGGGCCTGCTCGACCCGCTGGCGATGGCGGGCCATGCCCGGTAGGTCGAGGAGCGGGTTCGTCGCGGCCACCCGATGAGGTTAGGCGAGCCTCAGAACGGGCCGGAAACCCGAGGAAGGCCTCACGATCACCTCCCGGTCTGCCGATGGAGACCAGACGGCCCCACCCGCGATGGGTTGGTGAGGGCGAGGGATACACTCGGCACACGGATCCCCCGAACAGGGCGGAGGGCTCACATTGTTCGAACGGTTCACTGATCGGGCTCGACGAGTTGTCGTGCTGGCACAAGAGGAAGCGCGTCTCCTCAACCACAACTACATCGGCACCGAGCACATCCTGCTCGGGCTGATCCA
>JBKJSO010000196.1:0-5036 GCA_046595835.1 Acidimicrobiales bacterium
CGGCTCGCGTGCGGGAGTCCGTCGGAGATGTTGACGATGACTTCTAGCCAGGCACCGACAGAGGCCTACGTGTGGGCGTGGCTGCCCGGCTCGACAGAACCCGTCGTGGCCGGTCGCCTCATCGTCGACGGGGCCATCGTCGACTTCCATTACGGCCGGAGCTACCTCGCCAGGGCGGACGCCATCCCCCTCTACCTGCCAGAGCTCCCGCTGAAGCGGGGGCGCATCCGACCTGGTGACGGGCTCCGGATCGCAGGTTGCATCAGCGATGCGGAACCCGATGCCTGGGGTCAGCGGGTCATCCTGCACCGGTTGCTCGGGCGCGCTACCCAAGACATCGACACGACCGAGCTCAGCGGGCTCACCTACCTGCTCGAGTCGGGATCGGACCGGATGGGGGCGCTCGACTTCCAGGAGCGGCCCGACACCTACGTGCCGCGCCTCGGGGAGGGCTCGCTCGAGGAGATGATGCAGGCCGCCCAGCGCATGGAGGCGGGTGAGGCCTTCTCGCCCGCACTCGCCGCCGCCCTGCTCGGTGGTTCCTCACTCGGCGGTGCGCGGCCGAAGGTTCCACTGGACGAAGGTGACGGCAAGCTCATCGCCAAGTTCTCGTCGCGCACCGACCCGTATCCGGTCGTCAAGGCGGAGGCCGTAGCGATGGGCCTGGCCCGTCGTGTGGGGCTCGATGTCGCGTCGACGAAGATCATCGAGTGCCTCGGCCACGATGTGCTCCTCGTTGACCGGTTCGACCGGACAGCGACGCCGGGTGAGCGCCGAATGGTGGTGTCCGCTCTCACCATCCTCGAGCTCGACGAGATGGCAGCCCGCCATGCCACGTACCACGACCTCGCCGACGTGATCCGGGGTCGCTTCACGGAGCCGAAGGACACACTGCGGGAGCTGTTCTCCCGCATCGTGCTCAACATCTGCGTCGGCAACACCGATGACCACGCCCGGAACCACGCGGCGTTCTGGGACGGCCGCCAGCTGACGCTGACCCCCGCCTACGACATCTGCCCACAGGCCCGCTCCGGTCGTGAGGCAGCGCAAGCCATGGCAATCGGGCGGGACGGGTTCCGGATGAGCCAGCTCGCCGGCTGCGTCGCCGCCGCCAACATCTACGGCCTGACAGCCCGTGAGGCCAGGGACATCATCGACCGCCAGCTCGAGGTCATCCGGAGCGAGTGGAGCGACGCAGCTGACGTCGCGCGGCTGACCGGGGCCGACAGGCAGCAGCTGTGGGGCCGACAGATCCTGAACCCGTACGCGCTCGAGGGCTACGAGTAGCAGCGCTCACCAGGCAGCGAGGAGGTCCTCCGGGCCGAGTGCGATCGCACCGGACCCGGTGACCCCCGCGCGTGACACCGCCAGGAGCGGTGTGGCGGCGCTCGCCCCCGGCACCTTGACGAGCCGGGCGGACAGCTCGTTGAGGTCGCTCTGGTCGAGCGGCTTCTCGTCCAGCCACTTGATGGTTCCGGCGTAGGCGACGGACTCGGCTACCGGCGCGCGGTCCGCAGCGATGATGTCGATCTCAGGGATGTTCGACCGGGTCCAGAAGCCTCCGACTGCGTCGCCGGGCGGTAGACCGGCAACGGGTGAGAGACGGCTGAGCGCCTCACGGATGACCGGCTCGATCGCCCGCCCTCGCCATGTCGTCCAGTCCCGACGGATGCGATCCAGGACGCGGTCGCTGCGACCACGCTCGATCTCCGCCAGATGCGGTCCGATGAACCGCAACCAGAACCGCAGGTACGGGTCCGACACCCGGTAGCGGGCTTCCTTGCTGGCCTTGGTGGACAACGGCACCTCACGTGCGACCACGCGCTTGGCGGTCAAGACATCGAGGGCCCGGGTCAGTGACATGGCCTGGAGACCACCTGCGGCACGTGCGATGTTGGAGAAGGTCCTCTCCCCGGCCCCGATCTGCCCAAGCACGACACGCGCTTGGGCCTCATCGGGGAACTCGGCGGCCAAGGCGCGCTCCGCGCTCACGATGAGCGCCGACGTTGGCTCGGCCAGAGCGTCCCCGAGGTACGCCCACATCGTCATCCCGCTCGGCCACTCGGCGCAGATGAGCGGCAGCCCGCCGGTGAGCAGGTACGCGTCGAAGAAGTCCGCCGCATGGGTGGCACCGACGATCGTGCCCGCCTCCACAGGTGACAGCGGGGGGACGACCAGCTCGGCACCGCGCTGGAAGAACGCCCGACCGTGCGTGTTCAGAGCCTCCATCATGGCGAGATCGGATCCCACGAGGATGAGGAGCACGGGCTTCTTCGACAGCAGCCGGTCCCACTGCTTCTGGAACGTGGCCTCGACGGTGGCGTCGTCGTTGACGAGGTACGGGAACTCGTCGATGACCACCACCGTCGGCTCGTCGTCGCTGACCGCAGCGGCCAGCACCTGCAGCGCCGCGTCCCAGGACTGAGGGTTGGCGGCCGAGAACAGCTCCTTGCCGGGGAGGTCCGACTGGGCAGCTTCTTCGGCGAACAGGTCCAGCTCGCCAAGACCCTGTTGTGACGCCGTGAAGAAGACGTAGGGCACCTCCGCGTGCGCGCAGAACTGCTCGATCAGTCGGGACTTCCCGACGCGACGCCGACCCCGAACCAGCAAGCACCGGCCCGAGGGTTCGCGGCGTGCATCAGCTGCGATGCCTTCCAGCTGCTGATGCAGCGACCGCAGCTCACGCTCTCGACCGATGAACCCGACCATCAGTTGCCTCCGGGATACTAACACCCAAGATAGTATCTTGGACGTTAGTCTTGGCAAGTAGATGCTGGGGGTTGCGGCGTTGCCCGATCGAGCTCGACCAGATGGCAGCCTGCCATGCCACGAGGAGCAGCGCACCCCTGGATGACCACCACGGATCGATTGCGAGCCCGCACCACTCAGCGGTTGTCGCCGCCCTGGGCAGACCGACCCCTTGCCGGGCTGGCGAGGGCGGCGAAGGCGAGATCGCCCAGGGTCATCAGCAGTCGTGAGAGCAGGGCGACGAGCGTGGCGCCGCCCACGCCGAGGACGGGTGTGAGCGCGAGCACGAGCACCAGCTCGCGCACGCCGGCTCCGGCCGGGAACGGGATGGCTGCGAGTCCGGCGGCGGCCGCCAGCGAGTACCCACCGACCGCCAGGGGGAGCACGCGCCAGCCGCTTGCTCCGGCGTCGGCCGCCAGCGCCCACACCTGCACGCCCAGCAACCCGTTGCTGACCACCGACAGCAGGGCCACCTCGACGATGTCTCGGCCTGCGGGCACCCGGTCGAGGGGCGGCCGGCCCAGTCGTCGGAACCCCCACCGCAGGAGCGGTCCGAGCACGCGGGGATGGAGCACCACCGCCAGCGGCACGATCAGCAGGACCAGCAGCGCGTAGCCGCCCTCGCCGGTGTCGGCCAATGCGGGCACCGCCAGCAAGCCCAAGGCGAGGGCCACGGCCAGGCTGATGGCGAGGACCAGCAACCCCGCGGCGGCCATCCGCTCCCGGCGCACTCCGTGACGGCGACCCAGCTCCATCTGTCCGACGATGGCGAACACGCTGCCGGGCACGTACTTGCCGAGCTGGCCGAGAAAGAAGATCCGGGCCGCGGGTCGGGCGGCGACCGGCGCGCCGAGGCTGGCGAGGGTGGTGCGCCAGGCCCAGAAGCTGGCCCCCATCGACGCGGCGGTGGCGACAGCGGCCAACGCCAGACCGGCGAAGGAGAGCTGCTCGAGCTTGTCCTGCACATGGGACCACTGCGACGCGAGCACGGCCACCGCGCACCCTGCGGCCACGACGACCAGGGCGGTCCCCACGAGCCGGGTGGCCGGGGAGGGTGCTGGTGCGGGTTCGATCGGTGCGCTCACCACTCCGGCCTGACACCCGTGCGGGCGGCCGAGGTGAGCGCCAGGTACCGCGCCGCGGGCAGGGCCAGGAAGGCCTCGCCATGCCCTCGACCCAGCAGACCGTGCACGGAGCGCCAGCGGCTCAGGCCGAGCCCGGCGCTCAGATCGAAGGCCAGCGCCGCCGTCTCGTGAGCGGCCAGCGCCTCGCGCTTGCGGTCGATCACCGAGGTGATGTCCACCACCCGGTTGGGCACGAGCGCGGTCCAGGTCTCGTAGCCCCACACCTCGAGCGCGTCGGGCAGCGACGGCACCAGAGCGAGGGCGTCGGAGAGCGCTTGGTGATCTGGGTGACCGTCGAGGAACCACGGCAGGAACAGGGCCTCGGGTCGCAGCTCGTCGAGCACGGAGGCGAGATCCCTGGCCAGGTGGTCGACGCGGCCCGCCAGCGCACCGTCGGGGTGGCCCAACAGGCGTGTTCGGGCCCCGAGGATCCTCCCGGCCCGCTCCGCCTCCTCCCGCCGGAGCCGGGCGGTCTCGTCGCCGGCCAGCGCGGAGCCACGGGTGGCCTCTCCGTCGGTCGCGATGACCAGGCTCACCTCGGCACCGGCGTCAGCCAGCAACGCCATCGTGCCGCCGCACCCGAGGCTCTCGTCGTCGGGGTGCGCGCTCAGCACCACGACCCGGCGGAAGGCGGGCAAGCCCACCAACGGCCCGTCACCGATGACCGAGCGAGCCGTGAGGAGCACCGGCCACAGTCCCTCGGGGATGGCGGGCTTGGCGCGGGCCATGGCTCGAGCGAGGGCACGGGGTACCCGCATCGCCATCAGTCCTCGACGACGTGCGACCGGAACGAGGCGCGAGCGTCGTCCCAGCGGGGTCGGTCGACCGTGCCGTCAGGTCGGAGCACACCGGCCGCCTCCCAGCCCATGTGCAGAGCATGGTGGGTGTTGTCGGGGGCGAACAGCCCCTGGCGACCGAAGGTCACCAGCCGTGGGTTGGTTCCGGCCCATGCCTCGAGCGTGGCCAGGTCGTCGGCGTAGGTGCCCGTGTAGACGGGGTAGCACCGCGGGATGCGGCGCACCTCGGCGCCCGCAAGCCGGGGGAAGTCGAACCCCAGGGGGGTCAGCGTCTCGATGACGCGGGCTGCGAGATCGTCGGCTGATGCAGTCCAGGTCTCATCGCCGACCCAGCACGGCAGCTCGGCGCACAGGACCGTGACGTCGG
>JBKJSO010000258.1:0-3589 GCA_046595835.1 Acidimicrobiales bacterium
GATGTTGAGCACGAGGGTGACGACGAAGAGCACCGCGCCCACGAAGTAGAGGCTCTGGAAGGTGAGGGCCTGCCCGACGACCTGGTCGGTGCCCTGGGCCTGGGTGGCCATCGCGGCTGTCATGGTGAGACCGGGCTTGAACGGGTTGGTCTGGAAGGCTTGGTTGCCCGCCGCGCCGCCCGCGATGAATACCACCATGGTCTCGCCGATCGCCCGCGACACGGCCAGGATGAAGGCGGCCACGAGGCCCGAGACCGCCGCGGGCACGACCACGCCGGTGACCGTAGTGATCTTCCTGGCCCCCATGCCGTAGCTGGCCTCGCGCAGCGCGCTCGGCACCGCCCGCAGCGCGTCCTCGGAGACCGACGCCACGAGCGGGATCGACAAGATGCCCACCGCGATGCCGGCCGCCACCAGGTTGAACAGGTCGGCGCCGAAGATCCGCTGCACGATCGACGGCGAGATCACCGAGATGGCGAAGAAGCCGAGGACCACGCTGGGGATGCCCGCCAACACCTCGAGGGTGGGCTTCAGGGCCTTGCGAACTCCAGGGCGGGCGTACTCGGACAGGTAGATCGCGGCCCCGAGGCCGACGGGCACGGCGACGAGCATCGCGATCAGCGTCACCCAGAGGCTGCCGATGATCAGGGTGCGGATGTCGTACACCCCCTGGCGGGGGTACCAACCCTCGGCGAAGAGAACCTTCGACCAGTCCACCTGGGTCACGAAGGTGAAGGTCTCGCGCGCCAGGGACCACACGATGCCCGCGCTGATCACGATCGACACCAGCGCCGCCGCGGTCAGCAACCCCCGCACGATCGCCTCGGTGCGAACGCGGCGGGGGTCGCCTCGGAGGTCGGAGAGCTGCAGGCGCGGAGGCTGGAGCGAGAGGTCGGACACGGTTCCTTGTCCTCGGGCGGACGGGCAGATGATCGCAGATCCTGGGCCGGTCCCCACACGGAGGCCGGCCCAGGGCTGCGATCAGTGGGATCAGCCGGCCGTGGTGCCCTCGGTACGTGCCTTCCAGGTGGCGCGGGTGGCGTCGATCTGGTCGGCGGGCAGGTCGACGTAGCCGACCTCGGAGACCGACGTGATGCCGGTCTTGCTCAAGTAGAAGTCGACGTAGCCGGCCACGGCGGGCTTGTCCTTGGCCGCGGCAGCGTTCACGTAGAGGTAGAGCGAACGGCTGAGCGGGTAGGTGCCGTCGGCGATCGTCGCCGTGCTGGGCTTGATGCACTGACCGCCGGGAGCGCCGGAGATCGCCAGCTCCTTCACCTTCTTGCCCGCGTCCTGGGCAAAGGCGAAGCCCACCCACCCGAGGGGGCTGTCGGACGCCTCCATGGCGGAGATGATGGCGGTGTCGTCGGACTGCGACGCGTAGTCGGGTCGGGCCGTCTTCACCTGGTCGGCCGTGATCTTGCCCGCCGCGACGCGCGGCTCCTCGAGCTTCTTGAAAGCGATCTCCAGGAAGCTGTCGTAGGTGCCCGACTCGGCGCCCGGGGCGGTGACCACGAGCTCCGCATCGGGGAGCTCGGTGGTCGACCCCAGCTCGCTCGCGACGGCGGACGCGTCCTTCCAGTTCTTGACGCCCTTGGCCTCGGGGCCCACGAGAGCGTAGAGGTCCTCGAAGCTCAGGCACTCGACCGTCTTGTTGGCCGGGTTGGTGAGGACCGAGATGCCATCGAAGCCGATCTTGAGCTCGATGAACTTGATGCCGGCGTCGGCGCAGGTCTTGGCCTCGTCGGGCTTGATGGGACGGGAGGCGTCGGAGATGTCGGTCTCGCCGGCGCAGAACAGCTTGAAGCCGTCGCCGGTGCCGGGGCCGTCGACGGTGGCGCCGATGCCCGAGCAGTCGAGCAGCTTCTCGCCCACCGCGGCAGAGATGGGCTCGACGGTCGACGAACCGGACACGGTGAGGTCACCCTCCACGTCCGCGGGACAGGCATTGGCGCTGGTGCCGTCGGTGCCGGTGGTGCTGGTCGCGGCGTTGGGCTTGTCGCTACCGCCGCAAGCGGCGGCGATGAGCCCGAACGCGAGCAGCAGGGTGAGCCAGGCGATCGGCTTCTTCTTGGGCACGTGCCCTCCTTGACAAGAGGTGTCATCCGGGTGACGACACATCGCTACCGCGAACCCTAAGGAGCCCCGGTGACCGTGGAGGGGGGCCTAGGTGAACGGGAGGTGAACGCCAGGGCAACGTTCAGTGGACGATCTCAGGCTCGGCGACGCACCCTGGATCGAGCGATCTCCTCGAGGCGCAGGTGGGCATCCACGGTGCCGCCACGCCTCACGTGCTCCCAGCACCCGTCGCGCGTCAGCTCCCAGGCCAGGGTGTCGTCCGCGAGGTCGACGTCGAGCACCTCCTGCAAGCGAGCCTGCAGCTGCGGGTCGACGACCGGCACCAGCGCCTCGACGCGCCGGTCGAGGTTTCGGGGCATGAGGTCGGCGGAACCGATCAGGAGGCGTGGTCGGCCCGGCCCCGCGCCGTTGGCGAAGCGGTAGATGCGCGAGTGCTCGAGGTAGCGACCCACGATCGAGCGGACCCTGATGTGCTCCGACAGGCCCGGGACGCCGGGCACCAGGCAGCAGATGCCCCGCACGATGAGGTCCACCTCGACGCCCGCGGCCGATGCCCGGTAGAGCGCCTCGATCGTGGCCTCGTCGACGAGGCTGTTCATCTTCAGGGTGATGCCGGCCAGGTCGCCGGCCTTGGCCGCCTTCACCTCACGGCGGATCAGCTTGTCCAACCCGGAGCGAGTGGTGTGCGGGGACACGAGCAGCTTCTTGTACTGCACGTCGCGGCCGTAGCCGGTGAGGTAGTTGAAGAGCTGGCTGAGGTCGGAGCCGATGTCGGGATCAGCGGTGAGCAGCCCCACGTCCTCGTAGGTGCGAGCTGTCTTCGAGTTGTAGTTCCCTGATCCGATGTGGCAGTAGCGACGCACGCCATCTGCCTCGTCACGCACGACGAGCGCCGTCTTCGAGTGCACCTTGAGACCCACGAGCCCGTACACGACGTGGACGCCCGCCGTCTCGAGTGCCTTGGCCCACTCGATGTTGGCGCTCTCGTCGAAGCGGGCCTTGAGCTCCACGAGCACGGCGACCTGCTTGCCCCGCTCCGCCGCCCGGATCAGCGAGCGCACGATCGGGCTGTCGCCGGACGTGCGGTACAGCGTCATCTTGATGGCCAGCACGAGCGGGTCGACCGAGGCCTGCCTGATGAACTCCTCGACCGACGTCCGGAAGGAGTCGTAGGGGTGGTGCACAAACACGTCACCGTCGCGAAGCACGGCGAAGATGTCCGGGCCGTCCTCGTCGCCTCCATCGAGCCGCGCCTGCGTGACCCGCTGGAACGCAGGGTCCTTGAGCTCGGGGCGATCGAGGGCGTGCACCGCCCACAGCCCCCCGAGATCGAGCGGACCCACGAGGGCGTAGGTGTCTTCCTCGCCGAGGTCGAGCTCTCGCTGCAGGAGCTCTCGCACCTCCGGGGTGATCCCATCGCTGATCTCGAGGCGAACGGCCCGCCCGAACTGGCGGCGCCGCAGCTCGATCTCCACCGCGGCCAACAGGTCGTCGGCCTCCTCCTCCTCCAAGG
>JBKJSO010000395.1:0-2857 GCA_046595835.1 Acidimicrobiales bacterium
TGAGCGTGTTGACGCTCACCCCACGAGCCCGCGCCACGACCTCGGCCGTGTCCGCCAGCTCCTCCGGAATTCGGACAGTGGTCGCCTTGCGCGTCATGACGTCATGATAGCACCCTCAACCAGATCAAAGCCGCGGTGGGGGCCTGAGCACGGACGGCACGACGTCCGTCAGCTGATCTCGGTGACCAACGCTTGAAGCAGCGCAGCCAGCTCGGCCACGTCGATGGGCACCGACGCGACTCGCATCACCAGCTCATAGACGCCGTCATTCGACGCGTTGGTCGGGTCGACGCCGTTCACGTCGAGGAACACCGCGCAGGCAAGCCAGCCGAGCCGCTTGTTGCCGTCGACGAGCGGATGGTTCTTGACCACCGAATGCAGAAGCGCCGCAGCCTTGGTCCACACATCGGGATAGGCGTCGTCGCCGAAGGCTGACGCCTGGGGACGGGCCGCCGCTGAACCAAGGAGGCCGAGATCGCGCATGGGAGGTGGGTCGCCGAGGAGACTGACGGCAAGAACAACAAGATCGTCGACGTCGAGGTACTCGAAGTCGTCCGTCACCGTCCGAGACGGTCGAGGGCGTGTGCGTGGGCCGTCATGACCCGTCTGGCCGAGGCGAAGACCCGATCACGGTGATCCTCGAGGCCGACGTAGTCGCGGATGGCGCGTCGGGCGAGCTCCTGCATCGAGATGCCCTCGGCGGCAGCTCGCGTGCGAAGGAGGTCCTGCTCGTCGTCGGTCAGCCGGAGCGTCATCGCCATCCCGCAATGGTATCAGGCTGATACCGCACGGCCCTCGACCCGGTCAGCGACCTCGCACGGCAGGTCGCGGCTGTTGACTGCCGCCACCGCGGTGGCGAGCACCCAGCCCACCAGCAGCACCGCGGCCCACGGCCCAGGAGTCGCGACGGGCGCGAGCACATGGGCTCGATCGAGGAGCACCGAGAGGTCCGTTGTTCCGTACAGCCCGTGGGCGGCGTGCACGAAGGACCCGAACCCCGCCACCGCCGCCGCTACCGGGATCCCCACGGGTAGCACCCAACGCGACCACGACGAGGGCGCAAGACCGCGCAGGGCGGTGACCGCGGCCGACACCACCGCTAGCGCCACGAGCGGGAGGACGGCATAGAGGTACCGCGGGGCGATGGCGCGCACCTCGCCGTTGAGCCGGTAGGTCTTGAACGACGCCCACAGCACCGCCGCGATGAGCGCCACGGGCATGAGCGCCAGCACGGCCAGGCGAGCGTCGTCACTCGAGGGCCGTCGCCACTGTCGGCACAGGAGCCAGGCGAGCACCAGCGCCTCGATGGCCAGCCACAGCAACAGGCGCCACGTGCGCGGGACGACAAAGGCCGGCACTCCGTAGAGGCCCCAGAAGCGGTCGAGCAGCATGGGTACCCGGTGGAACGCGTAGCTCCCGAGCGTCACGTGGCGCCAGGGCCCGACGGCTGCGGGGGCCAGGATCTCGGAGCCCTCGGGGCTCAGCACGCCACCGCCCGTCTGCTGGGCGACCCACCAGATGGCGCCCGGCAAGGCCGGGACCGCCACCATCGCCACGGCCTTCCAGCGAGCCACGGCGACACGCGGGGCAACGAGCACCGCTAGGCCCACCACCGGGGTGATCACGATCAGCTCGATCTTGGTGAGCAACCCGATGCCCAGCATGACCCCGAGGGCCAGGGACAGTCGGCCCGTGGCTCCCCGCCGTGTGATGGCAACCGTGAGGGCCACGACGGCGGCGGCCAGCAACAGCATGAGCGCGTCGTTGTTGGCGCCGGCGGCCGTGAACGCGAGTGGTCCTGCGGTCGCCACGAGGGCGGCCGCTCCCAGCGCGCGGCGCCTAGCCCCCGGCCACAGCTGCCGAGCCATCCACCACGTCAACACCACGACGGGCGCCACCAGCAGCACATCGAGGATCCGTAGCCAGAGCACGGTCTGTGGGAACGGCCGCTGGTCGAGCACGGCGTACGACGGTGCCATCAGCCAGTACCAGGCTGGCGGCTGCGCGTACTGGAAGTTCTGGCACGTTCCGCTACACCCGCGGTCCTGCGGCTCGTTGCCGCCCGGGTAGCGGCCGAACGGGAGGTAGTCGGGTCGTTGCTCCGGTGCCCGCGCCCACAGCTCCGGGCCTTGGGTGTCGGGTGAGCCGGCCGCCTCCAGTGCCGCCACCGACCCGAACGTGCGGCGGAGATCGGGACCCACCGCGTCAAACGGCTGCCGGGCGGTGTGGCCCACGCGGTCCACGTGGGTGTGCTCGTCGTAGTTGGCGAAGAGGGGCAGGATCACCGAGAAGGCGAGTCCGAGCAGGATGAACGAGGCGGTGAGCGCGGCAAGGCAGCGACGCTCGGGGGGAGACACCTCGTCATCGTCGCACGCCGCTCCTCGCTGCCACCACCAGGGCAGCCGCCGCCCCCAAGGGACGCGCGGACCCCCCGGTATGCTGGCCCGCTATGCCATTGCGCGCCCTCCACGTCTCTGCGTCGTTCCCACGGTCACGGCGCGACCCGGTGGCGCCCTTCCTGCTCGACCTGGTCGATGCCCAGCGGGCCGCCGGCTGGGACGTCTCGGTGGTGGCCAGCCACGACGCCGGGCTACCCACACGGCAGGTGCTCGACGGTGGCGTGCCGGTCCGTCGAGCGCGCTACGCGCCCGACCGGTTCGAGGTCGTCGTGTACCGCGGTGGCGGCCACGGCCGCCTCCGGCATCCCGCCCATCTGCTGCTGCTGCCGGGTGTCTTGCTCAGCTTGCTGGTGACCACGTGGCGCGAGACGCGTCGACGGCGCCCCGAGGTGCTGCACGCGCATTGGCTCCTCCCCGGAGGGCTGGTGGCGGCGTTGATCCCACGCGGGAAGGCACGC
>JBKJSO010000453.1:0-2876 GCA_046595835.1 Acidimicrobiales bacterium
GACGAGGTCGAGCTCGCGCATCGTGCGCCGCAGCGCCGTGACCTCAGGTGTGAGCTGCAGCGGCGCCCGCATCCACTCGGGCTTGCGGGCGGAGATGTCGATCCCCTCGGTGACGCCAGCCTCGCTCAGCCGGGCCGCCCGCCGGGCGCTGGTGCCGGTGGCGCGCGTCGAGCCAAGGGCGACCGGCACACCGTCGCCGGCGCGAACGGCGCCAGCGGCCTCGTCATCCCGAACGCCAGCGCGGACCGCCACCTCTGAGCGGATGCGCTCGCCGGCGCCTTCGCCGCGACTGAACGGAGACAGGTCCTCCGGCACATGGCGCCACACGACGTCGGCACGGTCCCAACCGGCCGAGCCCCACCGCTGTGCGGCTCGGCGGGCCACCGCGTCGACCACCTCGCGCATCGTGGCCTCGATCCCCTCTGCGTGGAGCGAGGTCACCGCCTTGTCGACGATGCCGCACGGGACGATGTGCCCGAACATCGCCATGTCGGGGTCGACGTTCAGGGCGAAGCCGTGCATCGAGCGCCCTCGGCTGAGCTTCACCCCGACCGCACAGATCTTGCGAGGTGCCGACGAGGCGGGCGCCACCCACACCCCTGGGAAGCCCGCCACACGACCGGTGTCGTGCAACCCGAGGTCGGCCAGCACGTCGATCACGAGCTGCTCGACCGAGCAGACGTAGGCGCCGGTGTCGGCCAGCCCGCCGCCGCGCTTCCCGGGCACGGAGAGAATCGGGTAGCCGACCAGCTGCCCGGGCCCGTGGTAGGTGACATCGCCACCACGGTCGGTCGAGACAACCTCGGCGCCCACCGACTCGGGGTCGCGCAGGATGTGCCCCAGATCGCCCCGCACACCGAGCGTGTACACCGACGGATGCTCCAACAGGAGCAGGTGGTCGTCTGTCCCCTGCGTGAACAGGCCGCGCTGGAGCGCGTGCGCGTCGCGATAGGCCACCCGTCCCAACCACCGGATGTGCAGAGGCCGTGCCGCCGCCATCGCGGCAGCGCACTCAGAGCTCAGCGACCCAGTCACGGGTTTCGATGAGCTCCTTCAGCTTGTGGAGGAAGGCAGCGGCGTAGGCACCGTCGAAGGCGCGGTGATCCCACGACAGGGCGAGGTTTCCCACAGAGTGGATGGCGATCCCCTCGCTGCCGTCGGGCAGCTCGACCACCACCGGGCGCCGCTTGACGCCGTCGGTGGACAAGATCGCCACCTGCGGCTGGTTGATGATCGGCATGGTGAGGAACGTGCCGAACGGGCCGGGGTTGGTGATCGTGAACGTGCCGTCGGAGATGTCGTCGGGCGTGAGCTTCTTGGACCGGGCCCGACTGGCGAGGTCGCTGATCTCCCGCGCGATGGCTCGCATGCGCAAGCCGTCGGCGTCTCGAACGACCGGCACCATCAGCCCCTTGAAGTCGAGGTCGACCGCGATCCCGAGGTTCAGGTAGTTGTGCACGATCAGCGCGTCCTCGGTGAAGGTGGCGTTCACCTCCGGGAACTCGTGGATGGCATCGATCACCGCCCGCGAGACGAACGGCAAGTAGGTGAGGCTGAACCCCTCCTCGGCCTTCCACGCCTCCTTGTTGGCCCGGCGCACGCGGTCGACGCCTTCGTAGTCGACCTCGATCGACGCGTAGACGTGGGCCGACGTGTCGAGGGAGCGGCGAAGGTGCTCCGCGCTGCGCCGCCGGATGTTGCTGTGGGGGACGACGGTGTCGCGCTCGCCCGACCGCACGAGCGGCTCGGGGCTCGGGCGGGCCGCGGCGGCCGCCGCGCTGGGCGCCGCGGCGGGAGCAGCCGAACCCTTGGCATCGGCAACGGCGAGGACGTCGTTGCGGGTGATCCGCCCGCCCACGCCCGTGCCGGAGATCGTGGCGGGGTCGATGCCGTGCTCGTTGATCAGACGCCGGACCACCGGCGAGAGCAGCCGTCCGCCACCGCGGCTCGCCGCCGGGGCCTCAGCCGCCTCGGCCGGCGCCGGGGCCGCGGGAGGCGCGGCGCTCGGGGCCGGGTCCGCAGGCGCCTCCGGCGCGGGGACATCCTCCGCGGGTGCATCCGCGGCGGGCGCATCATCCGGGGCAGCATCCGCCGCCGGCGCCTCAGCAGCCGGCTCAGCCGCAGGGGCCGGCCCCGCCGCGGCGTCGCCCTCGCCCACCACCGCCAGCACCACGCCCACGTCGACCGTCTCGCCCTCGGGCACCTTGATCTCGAGGAGCGTGCCGCTGAGCGGCGACGGCACCTCGGAGTCGACCTTGTCGGTGGACACCTCGAAGAGCGGCTCGTCCTCGGCGACGGTGTCACCGACCTGCTTGAACCACTTCGTGATCGTGCCTTCGGTGACGGTCTCCCCGAGCTGGGGCATCGTGATGTCGGCCATGTGCTGGCGGGCTCCTCTTGGGTTGCGCGGCTATCCGTGGAGGGGACGACCGGTGAGCGAGATCATCGCTTCACCGAGCACCTCGGACATCGTGGGATGGGGTTGGATCAGCGAGGCCATGTCGTCGACGGTGGCTTCCCAGTTCACGGCCAGGTAGGCCTGCCCGAGCTGCTCGGTCACCCACGGGCCCACCATGTGGACGCCGAGGATGCGTCCGGTTGAGCCGTCGGGACGCTTTTCGGCCACCAGCTTCACCATTCCTTCGGTGTCGCCGATGATGCGTGCCCGGCTGTTGCCTCCGAACGGATCCTTCTTCACCACGATGTCGATGCCGGCATCCCTAGCCTGAGCCTCGGTCATGCCGGCGAAGGCGACCTCCGGATGACAGTAGATGGCCCAAGGCACCCGGGAGTAGTCGACCGGAACCACCGGCTCGCCCACGATCGATTTGATCACCACGATGGCCTCGGCGAAGGCCACGTGGGCCAGCTGCGGG
>JBKJSO010000166.1:0-3457 GCA_046595835.1 Acidimicrobiales bacterium
GATATCAGCGACGCGCACCGTGTCCTCCGCGCCGGCACCCTTCACGCCGTCGTCCAACATGATGTAGCAGAACGGGCATGCGGTGGCGACGCGACTGGCGCCGGTGGCGATCAGCTCCTCGGCCCGCTCGTCGTTCACCTTCTTGCCGGTGCTCTCCTCCATGAACATCCGAGCGCCACCGGCGCCGCAGCACATGCCCTTGGTGCCGTTGCGACCGGCCTCGACGATCTCGATCCCAGCCAGGCTGCCGATCACGTTCCGGGGTGACAGGTACACGTCGTTGTGCCGGCCGAGGTAGCACGAGTCGTGGTAGACGACGCGCTCGTCGAGGTGGGCATCGGTCATGTCGAGGCGACCCGAGTCGATGAGCTGCTCGAGGAGCTGGCTGTGGTGGATCACCTCGAAGTGCCCGCCGAGCTGCGGGTACTCGTTGAGCAGCGTGTTGAAGCAGTGCGGGCACTGCGTGATGATCTTCTTCACGCCCATGCTGTTGAGCGACTCGATGTTGGCGGTGGCCAGCATCTGGAAGATGTACTCGTTGCCCGAGCGTCGAGCGGGGTCGCCGGTGCACTGCTCCGACGGGCCGAGGATGGCGAAGTCGATCTCGGCCCGCTGCAGCAGCTTGGCCATGGCGATCGTGACCTTCTGGTTCTTGTCGTCGAACGATCCGGCGCAGCCCACCCAGTAGAGGTACTCGTGGGCGAAGGCGTCGCCGGGGTCGACGATGGCGACGCCGTCGACCTTGCTCGTCCAGGCCGCCCGGTCGGACTGGCTCATGCCCCACGGGTTGCCGGAGTTCTCCATCCCCCGGTAGGCGGAACCGAGCTCGGTCGGGAAGTTGGACTCCATGAGCGACAGGTACCGCCGCATGTCGAGGATCTTGTCGAGGATCTCGATGTTCACCGGGCAGATCTCGTCGCAGGCCTTGCACGTGGTGCAGGCCCACACCTCCTCGGAGGTGATGCGCTCGAAGAGGCTGTTGGCGCTGACCGTGATCTCGGGATCTATGCCGATGGGAGGTGACACCTGCGGCGTGCCGGTGCGAGCCATCACCTCACCGGTCTTGAGCACGATCTCGCGCGGGTCGAGCGACTTGCCGGTGGCGTGCGCTGGGCACACGGACGTGCAGCGCCCGCACATCGTGCAGGAGTCGGTGTCGAGCAGCTGCTTCCACGTGAAGTCCTCGATGGTGGAGGCCCCGAAGCTCTCGAGCTCGGTCTCCATGAGGTTGGGCATCGGCCGCATCGCACCCTTGGGCCGGTCGCGGTCCTTCAGGTACATGTTCAGCGGTGACGTGAAGATGTGACGCAGCATCGTCACCGGCAGGATCGCCACGAACACGAAGAAGCTGCTCACGTGCGCGATCCACCAGATCTGGTGGGCCCCGGCCAGGTTGCTGTTCCCGTCGATGAGCCCCGACAGCGGGTAGCCGATGAACGACCACCGTTCGAAGTCGGGCCGGCCCTGCAGCGCGATCCGCCACACCTCCGCACCGAAGCCCGTGACGGCGATGGCCAGGAGCGTGCCGAGGATGATGGCGTGCTCCGGCTTGGTCTTGATGCGGATGCGGTAGGGGCGCTGCACGTAGCGGCGCACGATCGCCCACATCACGCCGGTGAGCAGCATGAGCCCGCCCGCATCACCGACCGCCGCGTAGCCCCGGTAGATGTCGCCGTGGAGGAACTTCCACGACTCCGGCACCTGGTGGTTGATCTCGAGGACCGTGGTGACGGCGAGCAGGATCAGGAACGAGAAGTAGATGAGGCTGTGCATGATCCCGGCCGCGGGATCGCGCAGGAGGGTCTGCATGTAGACGCCCGCCCGGAAGTCCTTCATCCGCCGCCCGACGTTCTTCCTCGTCGTGCGTCGGTTGTCGGGAGCGCCGCGCTCCCAGTTGCGCACTCGCTGGCTGAACAGCACCGATCCGTAGACAATGAGCACCGGGAACACCGTGTAGAAGACGAGCTTCCACGAGCTCGGGATGTTGACGAACACCGGCCGCTGCACGCCGCTCTCGTCGTGCTGCTGGAAGACGGTGGCGGTGATGCCGGAGACGACCGTGATGGTGGCGAACGCGAGGCCGAGGCCGACCGCGAGCTGATGAGGCTTGAGGCGGGACTTCACGGCGCGAAGGTACCGCGGGCTCGCGCTATGGCCCGAACCGACGAGCGGCGAATCAGCCGAACGTCTTGGCGTCGAGCTCTCGGATGCGCGAGGCCAGCGACTTCAGCAGCTTGTGAGCGATCGGCGGGACCTCGTCAACGATCGCTGCGAACTCGCGTGCGCCGAGGACGAGCACGTCGATGTCGGTGACCGCGGTGACCGTGGCGGTGCGCGGGCCGTGATCGAGGAGGGCCAGCTCACCGAAGCAGTCGCCGGCACCGAGCTCGGCGACCTTGCGACCGTTGCGGCGAACCTCAGCCGTGCCACCGACGATGACAAAGGCCTCCCGCCCGATGCTCCCCTGCTCGCAGAGGTGACGACCGGCAGGAAGCGCGATTTCGTCGGATGCCCGCGCCACCGCCTGCAGCTCCTTCTTGGAGCAGGCGGAGAACAGCGGGACTGAGGCGAGATGGTCCAAGTGTGATTGACGAGCCATGGCGGCGCACTATAGGGACGAAGCGGACAGCATGCGCAGGATCCTGGGAACGCGGGCTGCGGCACCCTTCACAGGGGCGAAACACTCGGGAAACCTCCCTTCCCTACCGTCGGTCCGGTGGATGTCGTTCTCCTGCGCTGGCCAGCAGAGCACGCTCGTCGTGACGAGCTGCAGCTCCTGCGCCTCCCGCGCCTCCTTCTCGTTGAGGACGGCGTGCCGCCCGTTCCCGTGGACGAGCTCGAGGATTGGATCCGCGTCCCGGCAGGCGAGGCCGATCTGCAGGTTCGGGTGGACGGCCTGCGCCATCGGGCGGAGCGCAAGCGCCGTCCCCTCCCGGACCTCGACGATGACGGCGTGCTGCGCCTCGACGGGCTGTGGGTGTCGCTGCCCCCTGTGGAGGCGCGACTCACCGCTGCCCTGGTCGATCGCTTCGGCGCTGTCGTCTCGCGGGACGACCTCGCCCGCGCCGGCTGGCCCGACGGGTCGCCGGGCCGCAACGCGCTCGACGTGCACATGCTGCGACTGCGTCGACGGCTCTCGACGGTGGCCCTCGCCATCCGCACCGTGCGCTCGCGCGGCTACCTGCTCGAGCGCGACGAGATCACCGCGGGCGCGGCACCGTCGTGGACGTCCTGACGAGCCCTGGCGTCAGGTGGTGTCTTCGTAGAGGAGCCCGAGGCGACCGATCGTGGCTCGCACCGCGGTGTCGAGCAGCACCTTGTCCGACGGCCTCGGACCGACGAGCCGGACCACGTGCACGAGGTCGCCTTGGCGCATCACGATGAGGTCTCGTTCGGTGATGGCACCGGCCTTGGGCTCGATCTCGAAGCGGATGGCGATCGTGTTGTCGGACAGCAC
>JBKJSO010000256.1:0-6156 GCA_046595835.1 Acidimicrobiales bacterium
CGCCCATGCGGTGTGGGGGACCCAGAAGAACTCGACGTGATCGGCGCTCGACATGAAGCCGTCGAAGTCGGCCAGCACCTCGTCGACCCGGACGGGCTCCTCGATGGCGTGGAGCCGGAAGGCCTTCACGGCCTCGATGGTGACGGTCGAGACGATGCCGAGCGCCCCCAGCCCGACCCGGGCGGCCGCGAGCACCTCCGGGTTCTGCGTCGCCGAACACTCCACGATCGAGCCATCGCCCGCGATGAGTCGCAGGCCCACGATGCGGCTCGAGATGTTGCCGAAGTGCCACCCGGTGCCGTGGGTGGCCGTGGCGGTGGCCCCGGCGATCGACTGGTAGCCGATGTCGCCCATGTTCTCGAGCGCCAGGCCCCGGCGGTCGAGCTCGTCGGACAGCCGACGCAGCGAGATCCCGGCTTCGACGGTGACGGTGCGGGCCCCGGGGTCGTGAGCGAGGACGCGGTCGTACCCGCTCAGATCCACCATCACGCCGTCGGTGCAGGCGATGGCCGTGAACGAGTGGCCCGCGCCAACGCATTTCACCCGCTGCCCGGCGTTCGCAGCGTCGGTGACGATGCGCACGAGCTCGGCCTCGGTGGTGGGCTTGCGGATCGATGTCGGGGCGCACACCTGGTTGCCGGCCCAGTTCGACCACGACGTCCGGCCCTTCATGCTCACCGCCTGGAACCTAGTGGTCGGCCGGATTGGCCCGACGGACTCCCACGCAGCCCGAACCCCCACGGGCGGCTCGCCGTTCGGCCGTTCGGGCATACGCTCCGGCGCATGGTGAAGTTCCGACGGTCGGGTGGCGGGCTCAGCGACAGCCTCGAGGACCGGCGCGGCGCCGGTGGCGGCGGGCCCGGTCGGCTCGGCATCCCGATGGGCAAGGGCGTGGGTGGGGGCGTGATCGGCATCGTGGGCCTGTTGCTCGCCCTGTTCCTCGGCGGCGGCCTCGGCGGCGGTGGAGGGGGCAGCGGCGTGGACGTCACCGACATCTTCGGGCAGATGCAGTCACCCGGGGGCACGGTAGATCCGGCGGACGACGAGCTCGTGCAGTTCATGTCCGACGCCCTCGACGACATCCAGGCCTTCTGGTCAACCGATGCGGGCCTCGGCAGCCAATACCGCGATGCGAAGCTCGTGCTCTTCAGCGGCGGCGTGAGCACCCAGGGGTGCGGGGATGCGACCAGCGCCGTGGGGCCCTTCTACTGCCCGGCCGATGAGCAGGCCTACATCGACCTCGACTTCTTCCGCGAGCTCAAGAGCCGCTTCGGCGCCCCCGGTGACTTCGCCCAGGTGTACGTGCTCGCCCACGAGCTCGGCCATCACGTTCAAAAGCTGCTGGGTACGAGCGACCAGGTGCGCCAGGTCCAGCAGCAGGATCCCGGGCGCGTCAACGAGTACTCAGTGCGCCTCGAGCTGCAGGCCGACTGCTACGCCGGCGTGTGGGGCAACAGCGCGCAGGATCGGGGCCTGCTCGAACCTGGCGACACCGAGGAGGGCCTGGGCGCAGCCGCGGCGGTAGGCGACGACACCCTCGGCAACCCCAGCGAGGAGTCGTGGACTCACGGCTCGTCGGCATCCCGCCAGCACTGGTTCACCGTCGGCCTCGAGCAAGGCGACCACCGAGCCTGCGACACCTTCAGCGTCGCCGCCGACCAGCTGTAGCGGCAGTCTCCGGGTCCCCGCGTCGCGCATCAGGATCGATGGTGGGGCTACCACCCTCCGCGACGAGCATGCCAGCACTCTGTCTCTGCCCCACCGATTCCGACCACACTGACCCGAATGGGAGCGGCGTGGGTCTGGGCGCGCAGCGAGATGCGGCGAGCGTGGCCGACCACCGTGGTCCTCGTGCTGCTCATCGGGATCAGCTGCGGGGTCGTCCTCGCGACGACGGCAGGGGCGCGGCGGACTGACTCCGCGTTCGGCCGGTTTCTGGAGACCAGCCACGTCAACGACCTCGACGTGCAGTACTCCAGTGAGGATCCCATCGACGACGACGTGCTCGCGGCCGTCCGCCGACAGCCGGGCATCGAGAGCGCCACACCGATCTACTGGACCATCGCCCTTCCCGAGGGTGGTGACTTCGACCTGGGCATGATCTCCAGCCCCGACGATGCCTTTCTCCGCGAGGTGAACCGGCCTCGAGTGCTTCAGGGGCGCCTGCCCAATCCGGACGCGCCCGACGAGGTGTTGGCCAACACCTACGCCGCAGACATCCTGGATGTCGGTGTCGGCGACACGCTCAGCTTGGCCACCTTCTCCAACGAGCAGTTCGCCGGGCTCGACGAGGGGTCGTTCACCGCGCCCGCGGGCCCAACGCTCGATCTCACCGTCGTCGGCATCGGTCGGCTTCCCTTCGACCTCGCCGACCCGGAGTTCGCAGGGCTCTTCGCCACTCCGGCCTTCCATCGCCAGACGTGGGGCATCGCAGGCGGCTATGGCCCCCAGCTCCAGGTGCGCACTCGCCCCGGCGGGTCAGGGCGCGCCGCCGTCGAAGCCGCTCTGGAGCCCTTCGCCCTCGACGAGCTGATCGTGACGGAACAGGCCGCCCAGCTCGAGACGCAGATCGGCGCGAGCACCCAGGCCGTGACCGTCGGTCTGATGGCGTTCGCCGGGACGGCCGCGCTGGCGGCGCTCGTCGCCTGTGGCCAGGCGCTGACCCGCAGGGTCGGCCAGATGGGCGCGGACCAGCCGACGCTCCGGGCCATCGGACTCACCCGCGCACGACGCATGCTCGCGTCGATGTTCGTGGTGGTGCCGGCGATCATCGGTGGAGCGATCGTCGCCGTCCTCGTCGCCGTCCTCGCCTCCCCGCTCCTACCGATGGGCACCGCCCGCCAGGCTGAGCCAAACCCCGGCCTGGACGTCGATGCGGTTGTGCTGGGAATCGGCGCGCTGGGCGTGTTCGCCGCGCTGCTGGTGGTGAGCGCGGCGAGCGCTCGGAGGGCGAGCTCGACGCACGAGCAGGCCGGCACCCACGTCGTCGGTGACGCCCGCGCGCGCACCTCGATCGGGCGGTTCCTGCGGCGCGGGTCCTCCCCGGCCGTCCAGCTCGGGGTCGCGATGGCCCTAGAGCCCGGCGGAGGCCGCACCGCCGTGCCGGTGCGATCTGCCATTGCAGGGGCCGTCGCTGGCGTCGCGGGGATCGTGGCCGTCCTGACCTTCGCCGCGAGCCTGAACACCCTGCTCACCAACCCCGCCCGGTATGGATGGAACTGGACGCTGTCCCCGGACATCGGCGACGAGGACACGGCCAGCATCACGGAGATTCCCGGGGTCAAGGACATCGGACGCCTCCTCCACCGCCAGGTGGTCGTCGGGGGTGAGCAGATGCTCGGGATCGCGGTCGCTGCCGAGCAGGGCTCCCCGTCGCTCACCATTCGGCACGGACGCATGCCGGGGAGCCCCGACGAAGTCGCGGTGGGACCCAAGCTGGCCGATCGCATGAACGTGCACATCGGCGATGCGATCGAAGTCGCCGACCGCTCGCCCGCAGGGACGCGGGAGATGCGCGTCGTGGGCGAGGTGCTGTTCCCGACGTTCGACGACAACAGCTTCAACGATGCTGTGGCGGTGCGTCCCGAGGTGATCGACGAGCTCGCGGTGAGCGACGGGTTCAGTCAGGTGGTGGTCGCCTTTGACGATGGCATCTCGATCGACGAGGCCGTGGAGCGCGTCACGGCCATCGCTCCCGACTCGGTCTCGTTCTACGCCCGCCCGTCACCACCACCTGAGGTAGCCAACCTCAAGCAGGTGCGCTCGCTTCCGATCGCCCTGGCCGGTTACCTCGCGGCGTTGGCCCTCGCAGCAGTTGCCCATGCCCTGGCATCCGGCGTGCGCCGCCGATGGCGCGACATCGGGGTCGTGCGGGCGTTCGGGTTCGTGGCCCGTGATGTCCGACGCACCATCACGACCCAGGCGGGCACGCTCATGGCGCTGGGCCTGCTGGCCGGCATCCCCCTCGGGCTCGTCGCCGGTCGGGTGGCCTGGCGTCTCGTCGCCGACAGCCTTGGCGTCGCGACCGACTCTGCGTTCCCGAGCCTCGCGGTCGTCGCACTCGTTCCAGCTGCGGCGCTCGCCGCGGCGGCGCTGGCCGGACTCCCGGCCCGTGCCGCCGCCCGCATCGGCGCCGGCCAGGCGCTGCGGGCCGAGTAGCCCTCGGCCTCGGCTCAGCGGGCCTGCAGGGCCTCGATGAGCTTCGGGAGGACCTTGTGGACGTCGCCGACGATGCCGAGGTCGGCCACCGAGAAGATCGGCGCTTCGGGATCCTTGTTCACGGCGATGATGTTCTTCGAGCCCTTCATGCCCACCAGGTGCTGCGTGGCACCGGAGATGCCGCACGCGATGTAGACGGTGGGCTTCACGACCTTGCCGGTCTGGCCGACCTGGTAGCTGTAGGGCACCCAGCCGGCATCGACGATCGCTCGAGACGCACCGGGAGCCGCCTTGAGCAGCTTGGCGAGCGTCTCGATCATCTCGTACTTGTCCTTCTCGCCGAGACCACGACCGCCGGAGACGACCACCGCGGCCTCATCGAGCTTCGGGCCGGTGGCCTCCTCGACGTGACGGTTGGTGATCTTGGCCTGACCGGCGTCGGGGACCTCGATCGACTCGACGGCGGCTGCGCCTCCGCCGGACTCTTCAGCCACGAACGACTTCGGGCGGAAGAGGGCGATGTGCGGGCCGGCCGAGGTGAACTTCGTCTTCACGAGCTTCATGCCGCCGAAGACCGGCTCGGTGACGACGACGGCGTCGCCATCGACCTCGACGTCGACGTTGTTGGTGATGACCGGCCGATCGAGCGCCACCGACAGACGGGCGGCGATGTCGCGACCCTCGTAGGTCATGCCGATCATGAGCAGCTCGGGGGCGTTGCCGTCGTTGACCTGCTTGGCGATGGCCGAGGCCACGGGCACACCGGGCAGCGACCCGCCCAGATCGCCGGTGGCGAGGACCTTGGTGGCGCCGTGGGCGCCGAGAGCGGCGGCCACGGCGTCAGCGTCGGCGCCGCCGTAGACGGCTTCGACGGTGTCGGCGAGCGAGCGGGCCTTGGCCAGCAGCTCGAGGGTGAGCGGGCTGACCTTGCCGTCGGTGGCTTCGGCGTACACCCAGATGCGGTTCAGAGCCATGTTCGTTCTCCTCGTCGAGTCCGGGGGTCAGATGACCTTGAGGCCGTCGAGGAACTCGACGATCTTGGTGAATGCTTCGCCGTCGTCCTCGATGATCTCGCCGGCCTCGCGGGTCGGGGCATCCTCGACGGCCACGATCTCCTGGCCGGCGCCGGCGGCGCCCACCTGAGAGGCGTCGAGGCCGAGGTCGGCGACCGTCAGCTCCTCGACGGGCTTGGACTTGGCGGCCATGATCCCCTTGAACGAGGGGTAGCGAGGCTCGACCACGCCGGCGGTGACCGACACGAGCGCCGGGAGCGGGCAGTGGACCTCGTCGAAGCCGGCCTCGGTCTGGCGCTTGACGCTCACGGTCTCGCCCTCGAGGTGGATCTCCTTGGCGAAGGTGATCGACGGGAGACCGAGGAGGGCGGCGATCTGCTCCGGGACGGTGCCCGTGTAGCCATCGCTCGACTCGGTGGCGGCGAGGACCAGGTCGGGTTCGGCCCGCTTGATGGCAGCCGCGAGCACCTTGGCGGTGTCGAGGGCGCCGGCGCCGGAGAGCGCCTCGTCGGAGATCAGGATGGCCTTGGCGGCCCCCATGGCCAGCGCGGTGCGCAGGCCGCTGGTCTCCTTGTTCGGAGCCATGGACACGAGCGTGACCTCTCCACCGCCGGCCTTGTCGACCAGCTGGAGGGCCATCTCCACGCCATAGCTATCGGACTCGTCGAGGATGAGCTTCCCGCTGCGGTCCAGCGTGTTGTCACCTTCGAGCTTGCCCGGCTCGGCGGGATCGGGGATCTGCTTCACACAGACGACGACATGCATGCCGGGCATCGTCGCACGGCGCACGCGCTTGCTTCCAACCGGCGACGGGTGAGGCGTGGCCCTCGGGGTAGGTTCGGCGCGTCATGAAGCTGCTGCTGCTCGTCAACTCATCGGCATCGTCGGTGACAGCTCGCAGCCGGGTCGTGATCCAAAAGGCGCTGTCGGCCGACCACGACGTGACGCTCGCGGAGACCAGCCGTCGAGGCCACGCGACCCGCCT
>JBKJSO010000309.1:0-2586 GCA_046595835.1 Acidimicrobiales bacterium
GGCCAGGCCCTGCTCGTGCATCGACGATCCCGGACGGGCGGTGGGCACGCTGCACCCGCTGTCACAGCCGTGCTCGTCCCACAGCTCCTGCTGGCGCTGCGAGCTCCGCCAGCCCCAACCGCACAGGTTCAGGCTGTCGGGGGCAGCGTTGAGCAGCGCCTGGGTGTCGCTGGCGATGGAGCTGGCGACGGTGATCGACCCGCCCGTGGGGCACGAGACGGTGGACAGGGAGCCGCTGAACGTGGCGGTGCTCCCGCCGCCACCTGAGCGGCGCGATGAGGACGCGGCGGCCTTGCGGGCCAGGGCGGCCTGTTCGGCCGCGATCTTGGCGGAGAGCGTGGCGTCCAGCTGCTCGAGCGCGGCGGCCTCGCTCTGCGCGTGCTCCAGGCGAGCCTGCACCTGGTTGGCGTAGGCCTGCTGCTGGTCGCGGGCGGAGGTGAGCTCGCCGAGTCGGCCAGCCGCCGCGGCACGCTTCTGCCGGGCCCGCTGCGACGCTTCGTCGGCCAGCTTGCGCTGCACCTGGAGGTCTTCCTCGGCGGCGCTCAGCCGATCGAGCAGGTCGGCGTCGTTGGTGTTCTGGATGTCGAGGAGGGCGCGCTTCTGGGCGGCCTCGCCCGGATCCGCTGTGTCGAGCGCCGCCATGGCGTCGTCGGAGGGCGGGTGCACGAAGGCCTGGACGGCGAAGTCGCGGATGTCCTGGTGGAGCACGTGGATCTCCGCCGACTTGGCCTCCACGGCGGCGGTGGCCTGCGCGAGGGCATCTTCTGCCTCAGCGGCGGCCCGGTTCGCTTCCGCAAGGAGCGCTTCCTGGCCGTGCACGTTGGCCTGGAGCGCGTCGAGCGCGGCGGAGACCTCGGCGTCAGTGGCCTTGAGGGCGTCGACCTGGGTGGCCACCTTGGCCTTCTCGGCCCGCACCTTCGCACGCTCCGCAGACGGGTTGTTGCCGGCCTTCTGGGCCTGGCTCACCACGGGGGACAGGACGAGCGAGGCGGCCAGCACGGCGCCCAGGGTCTTGACCACTGTTCTCGGAGACATCGACGGAACGCGCACAAACCTCACCGTGGGTTGACGGACAACAACGACCAGTGACCTCATGGTCCCCTGGAGCCTCACGAACAACAAGCCCCAAGTGGTGCCGCTGGGCACAGCGCTCCCCACTGGCTGTGGGGCTGACATGCAACCGTAACAATAACGGCGCCTGATGTCACATCATCGACATGGACGACACGGAACCTGAGGCCTCCCCCGGATGCCAGACTCGTGCCATGTCGCTCGTTCGCACCCAGATCACCGCCGGCGTCGCCACCGTCACCCTGGCCGATGCCGACCGCCGCAACGCCCTCACCTTGCCAATGGTCACGGAGATCGTCGACCTCTTTGACGAGCTCGAGGCCGACCCCGCGGTCGGGGCCGTCGTCGTCACCGGTGACGGCCCGGCGTTCTGCGCAGGGGCGGATCTGTCGCACCTCTCCTCGTCGGCGGATCAAGGTCCCGAGGGCGGACTGCGCTCGATCTACGAGGGGTTTCTGCGCATCGGCCGCTCACCCCTCCCCACGATCGCGGCGGTGAACGGTGCCGCCGTCGGCGCCGGGATGAACCTCGCCTTGGTGTGCGACGTGCGCCTCGCCGGCGCTCGGGCCCGGTTCGACACCAGGTTCCTGCAGCTCGGCCTGCATCCCGGCGGTGGGCACACGTGGATGTTCCGCCGGATCGCCGGTCCACAAGCAGTCGCCGCCACGGTGCTGTTCGGCGAGATCCTCGACGGTGCCGAAGCCGAACGGGTGGGCCTCGTGTGGCGGTGCGTCGGCGACGACGAGCTGCTCGCCACCGCGCAGGCCATGGCCGAGCGGGCGGCCGCCGCGCCGCGAGAGCTCGTGGCCCGCACCAAGGCCACCATCGCCGACATGGCCGACATCGCCGACCACGGGGCCGCCGTCGACCGCGAGCTCGTCCCCCAGGTCTGGTCGCTCGAGCAGCCCGCCTTCAAGGAGCGAGTGGCCGCCCTCCAGGCCAAGATCACCTCCCGGTAGTTCAGCGTCGCTCGACGCAACCACCCCGAGAACTGCCCGGTCTGGACTGGTTTCGGAGGTGCTGGCCGTGGTCGGCGGTGGTGCTGGTACACCCCACTTGGAGGTGTTGGCTGGCTCGCATCCAGGACCCAGGTGTGCGACAACGGGAGGCATGCCGAACGCTCGGCTTCCCTTGGTGCACCAGTCGCTGGATGGTGGACGGTGAGCGTGGTCGCGTTCTACGCCCGCCGGAGTCTTCGACATCGGTGGAGCGCTGTAGTGACCCTCACGGTGGTCGTCGCTCTCGTTGTGATAGTCGTGTTGAGCGCCGCGATGGCGGCCCGGCGGTCAGCATCCGCGCTCGACCGATTCCAGAGCTATGCAAGGTCGTCGGACCTGTTCTTGATGCTGCCGTTCGATGAGCCTGCGATGAGCCATCGGATTGAGGGCCTCGACGAGGTCGATCTCGCGGCGCGGTTCGTCCCCATGGGGGTCTTCCCGGCTGCCTCTAGTCCCGACGACTACTTCCCGATGGGGGCGAACCCTGATGGCCGCTTCCTCCACGAAGTTGATCGGC
>JBKJSO010000327.1:0-2546 GCA_046595835.1 Acidimicrobiales bacterium
GCACCTCCTCGAGCACGTCGGCCTCGATGGCTCGGAACGCCTCTTCGCCATCGGTCGCGAAGATCTCCGCGATCGTGCGGTCGGTGATCTCCGCGAGGGCGTCGTCGGCATCGATGAAGTCCCGCTCAAGACGAGCAGCGAGACGGCGGCCGACGGTGGTCTTGCCGGTGCCCATGAGACCGACCAGCACCACGTGCCGGATCACCGGTGGCCCCTCAGCCCAACGACGCGAGGAAGGCGTCGCGGTTGCGTCGCAGCTCCGCCACCGAGTCGCCGCCGAACTTACGAGTGGCTTCGTCGGCCAGGACCAGCGCCATCATCGTCTCGGCCACCACGCCCATGGCGGGCACGGCCGTAACGTCGGTGCGCTCCTTGAACGACACCGTCTCGGCCTTGGTGGCGGTGTCGACGGTCTTGAGCGTGGGCCGATTCAACGTGGCCAGGGGCTTCATGGCCGCCCGGGCCACCAGCAGCTCCCCCGTGGAGATGCCACCCTCCACGCCCCCGGCCAGCGCGGACTCGCGACGGTAGGCCCCGGCCTCGGCATCCCAGGAGATCGGGTCGTGGGCATCGCTGCCGCGCCGGCCCGCCACATCGAAGCCGTCGCCGATCTCCACGCCCTTCACGGCCTGGATCGACATGAGGGCCCGGGCCAGCAGTGCGTCGAGCTTGCGGTCCCAGTGGACGTGGCTGCCCAGGCCGACGGGCACGCCGTAGCCCAGTACCTCGACGATGCCACCGAGGCTGTCACCGTCCTTCGCGGCGGCCTTGATCTCCTCGACCATCGCCTCTTCTGTTGCCGGATCGAAGCATCGGACGGGCGACTCGTCGACAACCGCCAGGTCGGCCGGCGTGGGACGCTCGGTGGCCTTCGAGCGAGCCGCGCCCATCTGGATCACGTGGCTGATCACTTCGATCTCGAGCTCGGCGAGCAGCGCTTTGGCCACCGTGCCGGCGGCCACTCGGGCCGCTGTCTCACGTGCCGAGGCTCGCTCGAGGATGTCGCGTGCGTCGGTGAGGCCGTACTTCTGCATGCCTGCGAGATCTGCGTGCCCGGGCCGCACCTGTGTGAGGGGCGCCTTGGTGGGCCCGTCCTCGGCCCGCACCGACATCTCCTGCTGCCACTTGTCGGGGTCGCGCTCCCACTCGCTGTTGGCCACCTGGATGGCCACTGGGGAGCCGAGGGTGCGACCGTGGCGCACGCCGCCGATGATCGTGACCTCGTCCTGCTCGAAGCGCATCCGCGGGCCGCGCCCGTAGCCCAGGCGGCGGCGGGCCAGCTCGTCCTGCACCTGTTCCGTGGCGAGGGGCAGCCCGGCGGGAAGGCCCTCGACGATGACGACGAGAGCCCGCCCGTGTGACTCGCCAGCCGTCAGGTACCGAAGCATCGGATCAACGCTACTTGCCGGCCCGCGCCGGCCCGGAACTAGATGGGAGACTAGGGCTGATGACGATCATCGGGGTGCACCACGTGTCGGTCAACGTCGCTGACGTCGACGCCGCGCTCGCCTTCTACGTCGGTCGGCTCGGGCTCACTGCTCGCAGCGACCGGCCCGACTTCGGTTTCGCCGGCGCCTGGCTCGACGTCGGCGCCCAGCAGGTCCACCTGATCGAGGCGCCGGTGCCCGAAGACAAGGGCCACCACCTCGCCCCCGGGTAGCGGCCGGCCGTCGAGGTTCTCGGGCGATTTTTGGGGCCCGGCGCCCACGAAATCGCCCGAGAACGCGCGTCGGCCTCAGAAGTAGAGCCACTCGAGGAGGCCCCAGCCCTCCTGGCCGTCGACGGTGCACTTCGCCAAGGCGTCGACGATGCCCCACATCTGGCTGCGGCCCTCTTCGGTGGTGAGGTCCCAGGTGCGCCCCTGCACCACGAGCTCACCCTGGTAGGCGCCGTGCTTCCAGCCGTCGCTGTCGAAGCCGTACCCGGTGCCCACGCCGATGTGCACGGGGAGCACGGGCTCCACCTCCACCACGACGTCGCCCATCCGCAGCGTGGCCTTGGTTGCCATGCCCATGAGCCCGGGACCGCCCTCGCCCCAGGTGACGTCGTGCTCGGGCCGACCGAGATGGTCGACGCGGCCGTCAGGCCACAGGCGCACCGCCTCCTCGAGCACGCGACTGCCGTCGCCGCGCTCCTGGCAGATGAACACGAGGGCGTGGTCGGCCATGCGCATCGGCGCGTAGAGCCACCGGAACGTGCCGCCCTCCTTGGCCGCCGTGATCCCCGGTGGCTCCGCTTCGCCGACGGGCCGGATGCCCCACGAGCGGTCGCGGCTCCCCCACCAGTGGTCGGGCGTGACGTCGACGCGCTGGCCGTCCACGTCGATCCAACCCGACCAGCTCCCGAGCTGCGCCATCCGGCAGGCGTCGAGGAAGGCCCGGCCCGTCACCGACCGATCGACGTGACGCGGCTCCTCGAAGGCAGGCACGTAGCCCTCCCACGTGAGGTCGTAGGCCAACCCGTGCTCCGAGGGCTCGAGGGTGCAGCGCAGCGTCTTCAGGCCCTCGATCACCTCGATGCGGAACGGGCCCACCGAGGTGTTCATC
>JBKJSO010000461.1:0-6524 GCA_046595835.1 Acidimicrobiales bacterium
TTCGAGAAGTACGACTACGACGTCGCCGCCATGATGGCGTCGGGCACACCCGAAGAGCAGGCCGTCTTCGAAGCCCCCGAGGACGTGCAGGCGGCGCAGGTCCGGATCCTCGACTACGAGAGCCGCGTGTGCGGCGCCCAGCAGCCGGTGCCGGCCGACGTCTCCTTCGACGGCGAGGAAGCCGGCCCGTACTGTGCGGTCGTGGCGAAACAGGACAAGGCGGCCGGAGCGGCGCTCGCCAGCGGCGACCCCAAGAAGATCGAGGCCGCCACTGACGAGCTCGAAGCCGGAGCGGAGGAGCTGATCGGGGTAGCCCCCGAGGTGATCAAGGACGACGTCACCGACCTGACGGCGTGGGTGACCGGCGAGCAGCGGGCGGTCTTCGAGGCCTTCGACTACGACATCGCCGAGGCCCTGCGGAGGGGCACGCCGGAGCAGCGGCTCGACCTCAACTACGCCGCTGAGGGGATCCGCGACCAGTTCGCTCGCATCCTCGCCTACGAGGAGCAGGTCTGCGGTGCGGAGTGAGCTACGGCTTCGACCCTCGCCGGAGATCGGCGAGGGTCACGGCGCCCCGGCGCAGCGCTTCGTTGGCCAGGCGCGAGCGGCGGTTCGTGCTTCCCTCGCCGACGTCGAACTTCGTGTAGAGGTTGGCGAGGTGCTGCTTCACCGCCGCCTCGCTGACCACCAGGTCCGCGGCGATCTCCCGGATCGACGACGGTTCGGTGAAGAGGTCCCGGTCGAGCAGCGGCCGACACAGCACGGCCAGGACGTCGTGCTCCCGGGCCGTCAGGACGGGGCTCTCGGCCTCCGACTCGGTCACCGAGCGGCCGACATCGGAGGAGTTGCGGAACAGCAGCCGTGTGCGGCCCACCCGCACCTCGTCACCGTGGCGGAGGCGCTGCTGCGCCCAGATCCGCTCGCCGTTCAGGAACGTTCCGTTCGACGAGCCGACGTCCGTGACGCTCCAGCCCGCCGGGAACCGATCCAGCACGGCGTGAAGGCGGCTGACGGTGGAATCCGCATCGACGACGACGTCGTTCTGCTCGTCCTTGCCGACCGTCACCCGGTCCCCCGTCAGCTCGACGCGGCGGCGACCGCTGAGCGTCCAGACCTCCAGCTCCGGCGGCACCCCACGAGCGTAGGCCCCCGAGGCCCCAATGCCTGATCTCCTCCGCGGTCGCTACGAGCTCCTCGAGGTGCTCGGCGAGGGCGGGGAAGGCCGCGTCGTCAAGGCCCTCGACCATCAGCACGAGCGCTTCGTCGCCCTTAAGATCCGCTCGGTGCCGTCGCGGGATGAGCGCGAGGCGCTCCTGTCGGAGGCCCGGGTGCTGCTCGCCATCCCGCCGCACCCACACGTGCCGTTGGTGCGGGACGACTTCTTCGACGGCGACCAGTACGTGATCGCGATGGACTGGGTCGAGGGCACCGACCTCGGGCGGCTGCTCCACGCCCGGGGCCGTCCGGGCCTGGGCCCGTCGCTGGTGCTCCGTTGGCTCGCCGACGCTGCTGCGGCCCTCACGCACCTCCACGCCCAGCACCCAGCCGTGGTGCACGGCGACGTGAAGCCGGCCAACCTCGTGCTCACCGAGAGCGGGCGCGTGGTGCTGGTCGACTTCGGGCTGTCGTCGTCGCCGTCCTCGAGCCGCCGACGCGTGGGCACCCGCGGCTTCGCGGCGCCTGAGCTCGCCGCCAGCGGCGAGCCCGGTCGGGCCAGCGACGTCTACTCCCTAGCGGCCACCGCCTTCACGCTGCTGACAGGCGAGCCGCCCACCGGGGTGCGCCCCACCTGGGAGGGCATCGACCCGGACCAGGCCACGCAGCTCGAGCAGGCGATCCGGCTCGGCCTCAGCACCGACCCCGCCAAGCGACCCGAATCCGCCGGCGAGCTGGTGGAGCGTCTGCGAGCGGGCTGGAACGAGTCGCTGCCGACCGGGGTGCTCACCTTCTGCCTCACCGACATCGTGGGCTCGACCTCCAAGTGGGAAACGCGGCCGGGCGACATGTCTCGCTCGCTCGCCCTGCACGACGACCTCGTCGCCGCCGCCGCCGAACGTCACGGCGGTCGCTTCCTGGAAGCGCAGGGCGAGGGAGACTCCACCGTCACGATGTACCCACAGCCCGGCGCCGCCGTGCGGGCCGCCATCGACATCGTGAACAGGCTGGCG
This sequence comes from Acidimicrobiales bacterium, assembly GCA_046595835.1. GTDB lineage: Bacteria > Actinomycetota > Acidimicrobiia > Acidimicrobiales > VFJN01 > VFJN01. The sequence goes on from JBKJSO010000461.1 coordinate 2,169, forward strand.
GCGACCACCTGGCCCGGTGACCTCCAGCTGACGATCCGCGTCGGCATCCACACCGGCGAGACCGACCGCCGTCGGGCCGACTACGTCGGCGCCACGCTGAACATGGCCGCCCGGCTCCGCGGCCTTGGCGACGCCGGTGAGATCATCCTCTCGGCGGTCACGGCGAGCCTGGTCGAGCGCGACCTCCCCGACGACGCCCGCCTCGTGCCGCTCGGGCCCCACCGGCTGCGGGGCGTGCGGGAGCCCGAGGAGGTGTTCGCGGTGTCGGCGCCTGGCGTGCACACGCCACCCCCGCCGACCGAGTGCCCGTACCCGGGGCTGCTGTCGTTCACCGCGGATGACGCCGACCACTTCTTCGGCCGCGAGGCGGTAGTCGACGACATCGTGGAGCGCCTGGCGACGCACCCCTTCCTCGCCGTGGTGGGCGCATCCGGCAGTGGCAAGTCGTCCGTGCTGCGAGCCGGCGTGGCCCCACGGCTCCGCATCGGCCAGATCATCACGCCAGGCGCGCAGCCGCTCCTCGCTCTGGACGCCGCTGCCGGGCCGGTGATGATCGATCAGTTCGAGGAGCTGTTCACCCTGGGGGCGAGCGACGGGGAGCGCGACGAGTTCCTCAACCGTGTCCTCACCTGGCCCCACGCTGTGTTGATCGGGCTCCGCGCTGACTTCTACGGTGCCTGCGCCCAGCACGCGGCGCTGGCCGACGCCGTCGCCCGGCACCAGGTGCTGCTCGGTCCGATGTCGCCCGCCGAGCTTCGGCGCGTCATCACCGAACCGGCCGGTCGCGCCGGGCTCAAGATCGAGCCAGGGCTGGTCGACCTGCTCGTGGCCAAGGTCGCCGGTGAACCGGGCGCGCTGCCCCTGCTGTCGCACGCGCTGCGCTCCACCTGGGAGGTGCGCGACGGCCGAACGCTCACACTGGAGGGCTACGCGTCCACCGGTGGGGTGGAAGGCGCCATAGCCGCCACCGCCAACAGCGCCGTCGACGCGCTCGAGCCAGCCGATCTAGCGCTGGCCCGCCGGCTGTTCGTGCGGCTGGTGGAGGTCGGCGATGGCACCCCGGACACGCGCCGGCGCGCCCAGCTCACTGAGCTGTTCCCCGTCGGCGGCGATGGGCGCCGGACGGACGAGGTGCTCGACGCCCTCGTCGGTGCGCGGCTGGTCACGATGGACGAGACGAGCGTCGAGGTCGCCCACGAGGCGCTCATCCGCGAGTGGCCCCGCCTTCAGCAGTGGCTCGACGAGGACCGCGACTCCCTCCGGCTGCAGCGGCACGTGACCGCGTCGGCCACCGCATGGGAGCAGCGCGGCAACGAGGGCAGCGAGCTGTACCGCGGCACCCGCCTGGCCGCCGCGGTCGAGTGGCTCGCCACCGACCCCTCCCTCTCCGCCCTCGAGCGGCAGTTCCTTGACAAGAGCCTCGCCGCCGAGGAGAACCTCGCAGAGCAGCAGGCGCGCACGAATCGACGGCTCCGCCGCCGGCTGTCGATCACCGCAGTGTTCCTCGTGATCGCGCTCCTCGCCGGCGTCGCAGCGCTCGTGCAGAGCCGGCGGGCCACCGACTCGCGCGACCGCGCCGAGGTGTCCCGCGTCGCCGCAGTGTCGCGCTCCCTCATCGATCGGCAGCCCGACGTCGGACTCCTCCTCGCAGCCGAGGCGTTCCGTCGTCGCGACGACGCCGAGACCCGGAGCACCCTGCTCACCGCGCTGCAGACCCATCCGCTGCTGGCGGGGCTGCTCTACGGCGACGAATCGGGACTCGAGGCGGCGGTCTTCACGCCCGACGGCGAGCTCCTGGCTACACCGACCTCCGACGGCACCCGGCTGTGGGACACCCGCACGCGGGAGCTCGTCGACACGCTGCGCTACGAGGAGGACATCGTGCTCAGCGCGGCCATCAGCCCCGATGGGCGCTGGCTCGCGGTGCCGGCCGTGGTGGAGACGGAAGACGGCGTGTCCGGGCGCCTCCAGGTGTGGGACCTGTCCACGCGCCAGCTCGATCGGGTGGTCGAGAGCCCAGCCGGCGGGCTCACGTCGGCCGCCTTCAGTGCCGACGGCGAACGGCTCGTGACCCAGGGCGGCATCCGCAGCGACGGCCCACTGTCGCTCCAGGCCATCATCTGGAACACGTCGACCTGGGAGCCGATGGGCGAGCCCTGGGTGCTGTCCGAGGACTACGTGCGAGATCGGGTGCTCACTCTCAGCCCCGACGGCGATCGGCTGGCGTCCATCTCGACCGACGGCGCCCTTCGGGTGTGGACGGTGCACGATCGCGCGCCGCTCGGCGAGCCGCTCGCGTTCGACGAGATCGGGTTCGCAACGGCGGTCGCCTTCGCCCCGGACGGCACGCTCGCCATCGCTGGCGACCTCAGCCGCGCCGTACTCGTGGACCCCGCCACCGGCGAGGCGCAGCCGCCCATGCGGTTGCCTGACGGTGAGCCCACCGCCATCGAGCTCAACCACGCTGGCACTGTCGTCGCCATCGCCAACGGCGACGGCCGGACGCAGCTCTTCGACGTCGCCACCCGCCTGGAGCTCGGGCCCCCGCTGGCGGCATCGTCGTCGTCGCTCAACGACGTCACCTTCAGCGCCGACGACGGCTACCTCGCCACGGCCGGGACCGACCGGACGGGCGCGCTGTGGCGTCTCGACGGCGGCCGAGCCATCGCCGAGGTGGTGGCCGGCCACGAGGCCGCGGTGACCGAGCTGGCCTACACGAGCGACGGGCGGTTCCTCGTGAGCAGCGGCATGGACGGGCAGCTCGTCGTCCGCGACCTCGACGAGGGCTCCACTCGGTCGATCGACGTCGAGGGCGAGGCGCTCACCGCCGCCATCGATCCGACGGACCGGTGGGTGGCCGTCGGCGGGGAGACGGGCAAGGTACGGCTCTACGACGTGCGCACCGGCAAGGCCGGGCCGACGCTCGATCTGGGGAAGGTCATCGTGTACCAGGTCGCCTTCGACCCGACCTCCGGCCACCTCGCGGTCGCGGTAGCGGACGCCGTCAGCCCCGAGGGCTTCGGGTTCGTCGCTGTGCTGGATCCCTCATCCGGCGACGAAGTCGGACCGCGGATCGAGCTTCGCGGTGGGTCCGCGATCGGGGTGGCCTGGTCACCCGACGGCGCGCAGCTCGCCGTGGTCGCTGACAACAACCTGGTCTACCTCCACGACAGCGACGGCGACCGCCCCGCGCTCGGCGAACCGATCGAAAGCATCGATGCCCCGATCTACGCCGTCGCCTTCTCACCGAACGGCACTCGATTGGCCACGGGCACCTCCGCCGGCGTGGTCCAGCAGTGGTCGGTCGACACCCACAAGCCCGTGGGCCTGGCGCTGAAGGGCCACACCGGACCCGTCAGTGGCGTGGCCTACAGCCCCGACGGCACGGTGCTGGCCGCAAGCACGCTCGGGTACGCGCGCAGCCGCGTCTGGGATGCAGACACGGGCGCCGCCATCGGCCACGAGCTCGCGACCGGGCGGACACCGTCCACGTACTCCGCGTTCCTGATCGAGCACTTCCAAGGGAGCCGGCCGGCCTTCTCTCCGGACGCGCGGTCGCTGGCGATCCCGAGCTACGACGGCACCACCGTCGTGTGGGACCTCGAACCCTCCCACTGGCTCGACGCCGCCTGCGATCTCGTCGGTCGCAACCTGACCCAGGCCGAGTGGGACCTGTACCTGGGTGACCTCGACTACCGAAAGACCTGCCCGTAGGCGCCCTGCGGTCGCGGTCAGGCGTCGGGGAAGTTGCTGGGGCCAGCCGAAGGTCCAGGTCCACTCCTCGACCCCTGACTGGGTCTGCCCTGCGCCGCGAGGGGAGTGGCCCGACCGAGCCATCTGGTCTGACAGGCTCCGGGGATGTTCCCCGCCCCGCGCCTCGTCGAGCACCTCGGTGGTCCTGGGTCGGCTCCTTCGTCGAGGACCTACGGATCCGCTCGACGACTTGGGCCCTCCTACGGGAGCATTCCCGCTGTGTATGCGAACTGGTTCGCCCGGCCGGGACGAGTGGCGGTTGCCGACCAGGGCAGTTCGACCCCCGCGTTGCCAACTCGATCGACAACGGCAGTCAGGGTCATCGATGTCGGCTCGGCCACCGGGACCGAGCCCGGCCACGACGACAGCCGCTTGGTCAGCCGTTCCATCCCGGCCAACTGTGTCGGCACGACGAAGTCGTCGACCACCGAGCCGGGACGCCCGGCCGCGGGCGGGCGGGGCGGGCGATATGGGCACATCCACGCCAAGTATGGTTGCCTGCGCTGAGGGGAGGTTGACGATGTCGCGCAGGCGAAGTCGCACACGTCGTTGACGACGACGGTCACGACCTCGGTGGTGTTCACCGACCTCGTTGGCTCCACT
>JBKJSO010000170.1:0-11388 GCA_046595835.1 Acidimicrobiales bacterium
CGAGGCGAGGGACGCCGCTTCGGCGAGGGGGTCGCCATCCTCATCGGTGACCTCGCCCACGTCTACGCGGATCAGCTGCTGCCTCGCACCTGCCCCGACGTGCAGGCGGTGTGGGACGAGCTCCGCGTCGAGCTCAACATCGGCCAGTACCTCGATCTCCTCGGCACGGCCCGCGCCGACACGGATCACGAGAGCGCGCGGCGCATCGCTCGCTACAAGTCCGGCAAGTACACCATCGAGCGCCCGCTCCACATCGGGGCGGCCCTGGCCGGGCGCTTCCACGAGCTGCGCGGCCCGTTGTCGGCCTACGGCGACCCGCTCGGCGAGGCGTTCCAGCTCCGCGACGACCTGCTCGGCGCCTTCGGCGACGAAGCGCTCACGGGCAAGCCGGTGGGCGACGACCTGCGCGAGGGCAAGCCCACCCCCCTGCTTGCCGCCGCCACCACCGCAGCCGATGCGACGCAGGCCAATCTGCTGGCCGAGGTGGGCCGCGCTGACCTGTCGCACGACGAGGTCACCGAGCTCCAGCGCGTGTTTGTCGACACGGGCGCCGTCGAGGTCATCGAGGCATCGATCGACGCGCTCACCGCGCAGGCGCTGGCCGCCATCGCTGGAGCCGACATCACCGAGGACGCTCGCACCGCACTCGTCGAGCTGGCCCAGTTCGTCGCCTGGCGCGACGCGTAACGGCCCCCTCGGCGGCCGGGCCTGTCACCGAAACGGGGACCACGGCCCCGATCACGTGACACGCCAGGGCCGCAGCCGCCACCTGTCACCAAAACGGGGACCACGGCCCCGATCACGTGACAGGCCCAGCGCCGCGGGGCTACGCAGCGGCGGCGAAGAGGCGCAGAGCCTCGGCGAGGGTGCACTGGATGACGCCGGGTTCGGCCACCACGGCCTCGAGCCACGGCGGCCGGTTGACGCCCACCACCGCGATGGCGGTGTCGAGGCCGGAGCGGATGGCGGCTTGGCGGGCGAAGGTGGCCGCGTAGTCGGGTGGACGTGGGTCGCGGGTGAGCTCGTAGATCGCCCAAGGATCAGGTGTGCCGCCCGGCGGCGGAGGATCCACGACGGTGGCGATGGCGGGCGACCCCGGCGCGGCGCCGCCGCCGGCCAGGCCGGGGCCGTCGGCGAGGATGGCACCCCGCACCTGCTCGGCTCGTCCGCCGGACTCGAGGAGACCCACGTACGCCCCGAGGCCACGTCCGTAGATCGTGACCGGCCCGAGGTGACCGATGGCCAGGTCGACGTCGGCCATCAACGCTTCGCAGAAGTACCCACCGCCCGGGGCCACGTCGGAGTCACCATGGCCCGACAGGTCGAGCGCCCAGATGGGCCCGGGCCACGGGGCTAGGTGCTCAGGCACCCGGGCGGGGGAACGCTCGGCCAGCCCGTGGAGGTGGAGCAGCGGCCGCCCCGAGCCGGCGCGCAGCTCATGCAGCGCCAGCCGGATCCGGTTGTGCCGCAGGAGCACCTCGACGCCGGTCATGCGACGTGCTCCAGCACGAGCTCGGCCACCGCATGCGGTTGCTCGATGTGGAGGAAGTGCCCAGCGCCCGCGAGGCTGACGAACCGGCCTCCCGCCGGGAGGTGCGACAGGACGTCTTCGGGCAGGGTGCCCCAACCCATGGGATCGGCCTCGGTGCCGAGCACGGCGAGCACGGGCACGCCGATGTCGGGCAGGCGCATCATCGACCACTCGGGCCGCCATGGCCCGAAGCCGCCGAAGCGGATGGTCGGGTCGATCTTCCAGCGCCAGCCATCCGGGTCCTCGCGGGCGCCCACGGTCACGAGGTAGCGCAGCCACTCGGTGGACAGGCGCGGGTTCATGCGCGCGCGCCGAGCCGCCAGCTCGTCGATCGTGCCGGGCTTGCGCTGGGCATCGACGAGCGAGCGGCGATGGTCGAGCCAGGTGGTGAGCTCCTGCGCCATCAGCTTCGTGCGCTGGTGGTCGGACACGTCCGGGAAGCTGCGGCGCGACGGCAACCCGTCGAGGTTCGCGAGGTGACTCACGCGGTGCGGGAGGGCGTCGGCCAGCTGCAGCATCAGGCTGCCACCCTTCGAGTGGCCCACCACGGGCATCGGCGCGGTGCTGACGGAGTCGAACACGCTCACGGCGTCGCGCAGGTCGGCCTCCCAGCTGTAGAGCGCGGCGTGCTCCGAGTCACCGTGGCCGCGGTGATCCCAGGACACGACCCGGAACCCACCGGCAGCCAGCAGGGGCGCGAACACGTCGAAGGTCCCGGCGAAGTCCATGCCCCCGTGGGCGAGCAGGAGCGGCGGGGCGTGCTCGTCGCCCCACTCGTGCACGGCGATGGCCACCCCATGGCTGTTGACGACCCGCTGTCGATCGGGGCGAAGGGCGCACGGGTAGGCGGCGGCATCGGCGGCGGTGACGGTCACACGCAAACCTTGACCGCCCGGTCAAGACCAGCGCAACCCGGTCGCCTGGGATCGTCTGTGACCCACGTCATCTGGACGGCACGGACGGGTCGTGATTGGTTAACGCTGTTACTCAATCATCCGGACAGCCGGACACAGCCCCTCGGAGCCCGTCATGCTCAGCCGCCTCGGCCGCTTCACCGTTCGCCGCCGCAAGGTCGTCCTCGTCGTCGCGGCGGTCGTGTTCGCCGTGGCCGGCTCCTTCGGTGGCAGTGTCGCCGCCCACCTCAGCTCCGGCGGCTTCGGCGACCCCGGCTCGGAGTCGTTTCGGGCCGACGAGGCCCTGCTGCACACGTTCCACGCGGGCACGCCCAACCTGCTCCTGCTCGTCACGGCCAAGGACGGGTCGGTCGACGACGCCGCCGTGGCCGCCGCAGGCGTGGCGCTCACCAACGAGCTCGGGGGCGAGGCGCACGTCACGAACGTGGCGTCCTACTGGTCGCTGGGCAGCCCCCCTCCGCTGCGCAGCGACAAGGGCAACCGTGCGCTCGTGCTGGCTCGGATCCGCGGCACCCAGGACCAGGTGAACAAGCGCGTCGCCGAGCTGGCGCCCCGCTACCAGCGGTCAGCAGAGGCGATCACGGTCGAGGTGGGCGGGTTCTCCGAGGTGTTCCGCGAAGTCGGCACCACCATCGAAGACGACCTCGTGCGGGCCGAGACGATCGCACTGCCGATCACGCTCATCCTGCTGCTGCTCGTGTTCGGAAGCGTGGTGTCGGCGTCGCTCCCCCTGGCCATCGGGGCCCTCTCCGTGGTCGGCACGCTGGCCGTGCTGCGCATGCTGTCGATGATCACCGAGGTGTCGATCTTCAGCCTCAACCTCACCACCGCGATGGGGCTCGGCCTCGCCATCGACTACTCCCTGTTCGTCGTCTCGCGCTTCCGCGAGGAGCTGCGCGCCGGGCACGAACCGAGCATCGCCGTGCAGCGCACAGTGCGCACCGCCGGTCGCACGGTGGCGTTCAGCGCCGTCACCGTGGCCGCGTCCCTGTGCGCGCTGCTCGTGTTCCCCCTCACCTTCCTGCGCAGCTTCGCCTATGCGGGGGTGGCCGTCGCCTTCCTGGCCGGCTTCTTCTCCGTGGTCGTGCTCCCTGCCATCCTCGCGGTGCTCGGGACCCGGGTCGACAAGCTCACCATCTTCAAGCGGTCCACCGAGGCGCACGACGAGGGGTTCTGGCACCGGATGGCGCTGTTCGTGATGCGGCGCCCCGTGGTTGTCGCCGTCTCCGCGATCGCGGTGCTCGTGTTCCTCGGGGCGCCGTTCCTGCACCTCAACCTCTCGCTCCCCGACGACCGCGTGCTGCCCGAGTCCGCGCCCAGCCGCCAGGTTCACGACGTGCTCCGCCACGAGTTCGGCTCCGAGGAAGCAGGGGCGTCGTCGGTGGTCGCGGAGGGCATCGGCGATCCCGCCGCCCGCAGCGCGGAGATCGACGCCTATGCCGCAACGCTCGCCGCGCTGCCGGGGGTGGCGAGGGTCGACGCCGCCACCGGCACCTACTGCGGGGAGGGCTTGGCCAAGCTCGGCTGCACGCCTGGGCAGCGAGTGGTTCCGGGAGGCGAGGGTCGCTACCTAGCCTTCAACACCGCCAACGCCGGGGGCAGCACCTACCTCTCCGTGGTGCCCGACGTGGAGCCGCTCTCGAAGCAGGGTGAGGCACTCGTGGGCGCGATCCGCGCCGCGAAGGCGCCGTTCCACGCCGAGGTCACCGGGATGTCGGCACAGCTCGTCGACACGAAGGACGCCCTCTTCGCTCGCCTGCCGCTGGCCGCGGGGATCATCGCCCTCGTCACCTTCCTCGTGCTGTTCATCCAGTTCGGGTCGGTGCTGATCCCGATCAAGGCAGTGGTCCTCAACCTGCTCAGCCTGTCGGCGACGTTCGGCGCCATGGTGTGGGTGTTCCAAGAAGGCCACCTGAGCGGAGCGCTGCACTTCACCGCCATCGGATCGATCGACGCCACCACGCCCATCCTCATGTTCTGCGTCGCCTTCGGGCTCTCGATGGACTACGAGGTGTTCCTCCTCTCGCGCATCAAGGAGGAGTACGACCGCACCGGCGACAACGAGCTGTCCGTGGCGCGAGGCCTCGAGCGCACCGGACGCATCGTCACCGCGGCGGCCCTGCTCATCGCTGTGGTGTTCATCGCCTTCGCCACCAGCCACGTCACGTTCATCAAGCTGTTCGGCGTCGGCCTCACGTTGGCCGTGCTCATGGACGCGTTCCTCATCCGGGGCACGCTTGTGCCCGCCTTCATGCGACTGGCTGGCGAGTGGAACTGGTGGGCCCCCGCTCCCTTGCGCCGCCTGCACGACCGCATCGGCATCAGCGAGCACATCGACCTCGATGCCCCTGCGCCGTCGAGCACCGAGTCGGCCACCCCACGACTGCGTCCCGCCGTCAACGGCTACCCCGCCCGACCGGTCCGCACCCGCCAGCTGGTGGCCACCGCCCACACCGACGAAGGACCGTGATCGGACCGGCCGTGCCAGGCTGGTGGGCATGGACGTGACCCGCCGACGGGCCCGAAAGGGCGACGGCGACCTCCTGCGGGAGGAGATCCTCGCCGCCACCGAGCGCCTCCTGCTCGACACCGGCTCAGAGGAGCAGGTGTCGATCCGGGCCGTGGCCCGCGCCACCGGTGTGACCGCGCCATCGATCTACCGGCACTTCGAGGACAAGACCCACCTCATGTTCGAGGTGTGCGCCCGCCAGTTCGAGCACCTCGACGAGGCCATTGAGGCCGCGGTGGCGGGCATCGACGATCCGATCGCGGCCCTGCAGGCCCGGGGCAAGGCCTATGTGCGCTTCGGGATCGAGCACCCGGAGCACTACCGGATCATGTTCATGGGCCCCGCTTACACCACGCCTGGGCAGTGGGCCGATCTCCTCGCCACCGGGTCCTTTGCCAACCTCGTCGCGGGCATCGAGGCGGCCGTGGCCACCGGAGGCGTCGAGCCGGCGGCTGACTCCTTCACGACCGCGCTGCACGTGTGGGCCAACATCCACGGCCTCACCTCGCTGCTCGTCGCACGACCCACCATGCCGTGGCCAGATCTCGACGGCTTCATCGACGAGCACCTCGAGCTCTGCATGCGGGCCCACGTGGGGACGGCACGCCGGCGCGCCAGCACCGTCGACGCGCACCAGTAGCCTCGCTTCGTGCTTCGCGCCCTGCGCCACCGGGCCTCCGGGCACCGGCACCTCCTCACCGGTTCGGCGGCACTCGTGCTCACCGCCGGCGTGCAGGCGACCTCTGGCGCCGTGTTCTGGCTCATCGCGGCGCGTGTCGACACCCAGACCGACGTCGGGCACGCAACCGCGCTGCTCACCTCCGTGATGTTCGTGGCCTTCGTCGGCGGTCTCGGCCAGCCCGTCGCCGCCGCCCGGTACGCGGCCGGCCGGACCCGTGACGACCACGTGCTGTTCGCCTGGGGCGCGATGGCCACGGCCCTCGCCTCGGGGTTGGTCGCGTTCGTGTACCTGGTGGCGGTGAGCCCCCGCGCCGTCGACGAGCTGCGCAGCTGGCACGGGGCGCTCGGGCCGCTCCTGTTCATCGTCCTCGGCGGCGGCACCGCCCTGTCGCTCCTGCTCGACGTGCGCCTCATGACGCAGCGCCGGTGGGGGCTCGTGCTGGCGCGGGCCGCCATCGTGGGCGCGGTGCGCTTCCCGCTCCTCGCCCTCTCGGTGCACAGCGACCGGGCCGTGTGGCTCTTGGTGGTGGCCGCTCTCCCCACCGCGATCTCGGGCTATGCCGGCGTGGCGCTGCTCCCCCTCGTCACGGGGGGCCGGCACCGCCTCGGTCCACGCCCGGCCACCAGCTTGGCCATGATCCGCTACTCGCTGGTGAACTGGGCGTCGACGCTCGCCTACCAGGCCCCCACGTTCGCGATGCCGGTGATCGTCCTCGTGAACGTGCGGGCCGACCGCAACGCGAGCTTCTACGTGGCCTGGGGCATGGCGGCGCTGGCCGCCTACGTCCCGATGGCGATCGGTCAAGCGCTGCTCGCCGAGGGTGGCCGCGACGGCGCCCAACTGCGCAGCCAGGTGCAACTGGCCGTGCTCGTGGCCGGCGGGCTGATGGTGGTGGGCACCATCGTCGCCACCCTCGGGCGCAGCATCGTGGTGAGCCTCTACGGCGAGGACTACCGAGCGGCGTCGGAGGTGCTCCCCAGACTCGTTGCCGCATCGATCCCATGGGCCATCACGTCGGTGTACCTGACCGAGGCCAGGGTGCGGCATCGCTCAGGGGCCACCGTCGCCATCACCCTGACGCTCACCGTTGCCATCCTCGGGCCGGCGCTCGTGCTCGTGCCCGACCACGGCATCGACGGAGCCGCCACGGCCTTCCTCGGCGGGAACATCGTGGCGGCCGTCGTGGCCATCGGTGCGCACCTGTCCGGTCGCTCACATGCCACCGAGCCGGCCGACGAGCACACGACGGCCGACATCGAAGCCGACGCCATCGGCCTCGCTCCCCTCGGTTGACGAGCCGCCGTCCCCGACGATGACCCACCTCACCTCACGGCCGCCGCCCCCCACCTGGACCCCGGCGACCCTGCTGCCACCACCGCCCCCGCCGCCATCGCCCGGGCCCCCAAGGGCACGCCACTCGAGAGCGCACGGCGCGCTCGCCGTAGCCATCACCCTGTTGCTGGTCGGCGCCGCGGTGGGACTCCTCACCCACGGGGCCGACTCTGAGCCGAGCCACCCCGACCACTGGGATCCTCAAGTGACGGACCTCATCACGTTCGTCGAGCGCGAGCGCGGCCTCTTCTTCCGCCACCCGGTCTACGTCGACTTCCTCACCGCGGCGGAGTACACGAAAGCGTCCACCGCCGACACCAAGGACGTGGCTGCGGGGGACCGGGCCGACCTCAATCGCTATGCGGGGCAGCTCCGTGCCCTCGGGCTGGCCTCGGGCAAGGTCGACCTGTTCGCGGCGTACAACGCTGTCTCCGACGGCGGCACGCTCGCCTTCTACGACCCCACCGACCAGCGGGTGAAGGTGCGGGGCACCACGGTGACCGTCGGCCTCCGCGTCACGCTCGTCCACGAGCTCACCCACGCGCTGCAAGATCAGCACTTCGACCTCGAGCGGCTCTACGACGAGCACCTCGACAGCAGCGCGGCCACCGCCTTCCGCGCCCTCATCGAGGGCGACGCGCTGCGGGTGGAGGAGGCCTACACCTCCGGCACGCTCACCGAGACCGAACAGGCGCAGTACGACAAGGAGTACGCGGCGCAGCTCAACGACAGCATCGCCTCCACCAGCGATGTGCCGCCGTTCGTGAGCGCCTCGTTGAGCGTGCCCTACCTCCTCGGTCAACCGTTCGTGCTCATGGTGGCCAACAAGGGAGGCAACGCCGCGGTGGACAAGGCGTTCCGCCACCCACCCGACACGGAAGAGCACCTGTTCGACCCGGCCAGCTTCCTCGCTCGCGAGAAGAGCAAGCCGGTTCGGCTCGGACTGCCCGCAAGGGTCGACGTGATCGATGACGGCCCCTTCGGCAGCCCCTCGTGGTACCTGCTCCTCGCCGAGCGCATCGACCCCAAGGTCGCCTTCGAGGCCACCCTGGGCTGGGCCGGTGACGCCTACGCCACCTTCGAGCGCAAGGGCCGTTCCTGTGTGCGCGCCGCGTTCGCGGGTGACTCCGCACGAGATGAGAGCGAGATGTCCGCCGCCCTGGGCGCGTGGGCCGCCGCCCTTCCCGGCGGGATGGCCAAGGCCATCGACGTGAAGGGACACCCGGGCCTCGAGGCGTGCGACCCCGGCACCGGCATCGACATGGCGCTGTCAGGCCGACCCGAGCACGCCCTGTTCCTGCCCAGCCTCTGGGGCTACCTCGTGGCGGACGCAGCCACTGCGCTCGACGCGCGGGGCGCCCGCTGCTACGCCCACGAGGTGGTCGCCGGACTCACCTATGACCAGATCGCCGACCCGGAGGGCGCTGCCTTCCAGGGCGACGACTTCCAGCGCCTGCTGGCCGAGGCCTTTCAGACCTGCTCGTAGCGGTCGCCGTCCGCCGGTGACCTGTCGCCGCCGGAAGAGCCCGCGCTAGACAAGCGGGGTGCCCGACCCCGGGCGCCGACGAGGGGGACACCACAGATGGACGCGCTCACAGCCGCCGCCGACACCGCCACCGCGGTCAGCACCGTCGGCAGTCACTTCATGCTCGACGGCGCCACCTACAAGCGCGGCGCGGAGCTCGGCTTCCAGGGCCTCGACTTCTACGTCACGGGACGCGGCGGCGTGCTCGGCGACGTCGACGCCGATGTCGTGTCGGCCGGGTTCACCTTCTTCGAGCCGGCCAGCATCCGCACGCTGTGGGATCAGGGACGGTCGGTGATGCCACCGAGCGGTGCGTCCTCGGAGTTCGCCGCCTGCTGCAGCGCGTGGGCCGAGGACCGAGTGCCTGACGATCTCGACGCCGCCCGCCTCGCGGAGCTCGCCGGCCAGGTGGTGGCCGCCGCCCGCCCGGCCTGCGCATCCGTGTTCGCGGGCTGGCGCGCCCTCGGTGTGCCCGACGCCCCCAAGGCCGCCGCGGTTCGTCAGATGAACACCCTGCGCGAGCTGCGCAACGGCTTGCACGGCGCGGCCATCGTGAGCGCCGGCCTCACCCCGCTCGAGGCCCTGTCGGTGAAGTCGCCGCACATGGTGGCTCTGTTCGGGTGGCCCGCCGCGGTAGAGGCAGACGGTCTGCTCCCCGCCTGGGAGGCCGCCGAGGAGCACACGACCCGCTCGATCGCTCACGCCTACGCGACGCTCGACGACCGCGAGCGGGGCGAGCTGGTGGAGCTGGCCAACGCCCTCCACGAGGCCACCAAGGGCTGATCGACATGGCCGACGACGCTGCCCCCGTCGATGCGATGCCGCCCTCGTACTCAGCCGGCGCCGACGTCGTCGACGACGCCGAGCGTCACCGGCTCAGCGAGCGCCGCGACGGGATCCGCGCCGCCTTCGAGCACCCGCGCGACCAGCGCCCCCCGTCGAGCGCACGGGGCGTGCACCACGTAGCGCTCATCAGCGGCGACGTCGAGCGCACGACGCGCTTCTACCAGGACGTGCTCGGCTTCCCGCTCACCACGATGTTCGAGAACCGCGACCTCCCCGGCTCCACGCACTTCTTCTTCGACATCGGCAGCGGCAACACGATCGCCTTCTTCGATCTGCCCGGCGTTGACCCCGGCGCCTACGCCGAGGTGCTCGGCGGCCTCCACCACCTGGCCCTCTCGATGGAGGTCCATCACTGGGAGGCGGCCAAGGCTCGCCTCGACGCCGCGGGCGTGGCCTACGACCACGTCGACGGCACGTCGCTCTACTTCCGCGGCCCGGACGGCGAGCGCCTCGAGCTCATCGCCGACCCCCTCCGCTGGATGTACGGCGAGCGCGTCGACTGACGCTCAGGTCTTGCGCAGCAGGACCTCCTGGGCGATCGTCGCCACGTGCACGCCTTCGCGGGTGAGCACGTGGCCCACCGCCAGGCCACGGCTGGACAGGTAGGCGAGGCTGGCGAAGTCGTGCACGTGCCACGCATCAGCCGCGGGCGGGCGATGGAACCAGATGGCGTGGTCGAGGCTGGCCGACATGAAGCCGTACTCGAAGGCGTCGCCCATCCCGGGCGCGGGCCGCTCCGGGTGAAGGGCCACCACTGCGTCGGTGGGCACGTCGTCGGACAGGTAGGCCAGCGCGCAAGCCTGCAGCACCGGGTCGTCGCCGACCTGGTCGACCAGCCGCATCCACGCGATGCCGCGCCCCGGCTCCTCGTTGCGGGCTCCCGCGAAGCGCCGCTCGAACATCGGGCTCCATGACTCACCCGTGAGCTCCTCGGGGGGTGGGATGTCCGGCAGGGCGACGATCTGCACGTCGTGACCGGCCTCGTCGACCTGGAACGACAGCGACATCGTGAGGATGGCGCCGATCGACTGCCGCGCCACGACCTGGCGGGTCACGAAGGAGCGGCCGTTGCGGGCTCGATCGACCTCGAAGCGGATCGGCTCGTCAGGGTCACCACGGCGGAGGAAGTAGGCGTGCAACGAGTGGACGCGGTAACGCTCCTCGACCGTGGCTGCGGCCGCCCGCAGGCCCTGGGCGACGATCTGGCCCCCGTAGAGCCCGCCCCAGGGGTAGTTGGGCCCGCTCCCCACGAACACGTCGGTGCCGTGGGGCTCCAGCTGCATCATCTCGGCGAAGTCCACGCCTGATCGTCCCCTGCGGGCCGCGCGCACGCCAAGTCGGCCCGGGGCACGGATCCAGTCGCGACAAGCCTGCTTGACCATGGATTCACTTGTCGTGATGCCTCGGTGGCCCGGAATCCGTCGCCTTGGTAGCCTCGGCGGCTCTGCATCGCATCCACCACATCGTGGGGGGCCGGTCGCTCCCAGGCACCTCCGGTCGCGTCGCGCCTGTGTTCGACCCTGCTACGGGCCACCTCAGCGCCGAGGTCGCGCTGGCGTCCATCGAGGAGGTCGACCACGCCGTCGCCGTGGCCGTGGAGGCGCAGCGGACCTGGCGCGACGTGCCACTCGCCCGGCGGGTGCACGTGCTGTTCGCCGTCCGCGAAGCGGTGGCCGCCAACGAGGGCCTCCTCGCCGAGATCATCACCGCCCAGCACGGCAAGACCCTCGCCGACGCGGCGGGCGAGGTGCAGCGCGGCCTCGAGTGCATCGAGTTCGCCTGCGGCATCCCCGAGCTGCTGAAGGGGGACGCGTCGGCCCAGGTCGCCACCGGGGTCGACGTCCGTTCGGTGCGTCAGCCGATCGGCGTCGTGGGCTGCATCACACCCTTCAACTTTCCCTGCATGGTGCCGCTGTGGATGCTCCCGAACGCCATCGCCTGCGGCAATGCCGTCGTGCTCAAGCCCTCCGAGCGTGACCCCGGCGCATCGGTGCTGCTGGCCGAGCTCTTTCGAGAGGCCGGGCTGCCCGACGTTGAGCACGCCGTCGG
>JBKJSO010000465.1:0-10760 GCA_046595835.1 Acidimicrobiales bacterium
GTCGAGCACCGGCTCGGGGGTACCACTCGAAGCTCTCCCGCGCCGTCTCGCGCGCCTCCTCCTTGGTGGGGGCGCACACGACCATCGTGAAGGTCGACGCCTGATCGTGCACGTAGGCGCCGATCGGGTTCGTACAGCCGGCGACGGCCTTGCGGTAGATGTCGATCTTCTCCTTGACCGCCTCGGGCGGCACGCCGACGGCGAAGGAGCACAGCCCGAGGCCGAGCTCGCCGACCTGCCGATGCCCGTCCTCCGAGCTGGTGGCGCCCCAGATCGGAGGGTGCGGCGACTGGATCGGCTTCGGCTGCACGCGGCGCTTGGGCATCGACCAGTGCTCGCCGGCGAACTCGTACTCGTCGTTGGTCCAGCAGCCCACGACGTGACCGATGGCCTCCTGCCACATGCCGCGGGTGGACGCGGGATCGATGCCGAAGCCCTCGAGCTCGGCGCGGGTGCTCGACCGGCCGGTGCCGAGGTCGACGCGGCCGTTCGAGATGAGGTCGAGCACGGCGACCGCCTCCGCCGTACGCACCGGGTGGTTGTAGGGCTTGGGCATGAGGCGCACACCGAAGCCGAGGCGCATGCGGTCCGTGAGCGCGGCGATGGCGCCGTAGAGCACCTCGGGGTTCGAGCAGTGCGAGTACTCCTCGAGGAAGTGGTGCTCGACCGTCCAGAACGCGTCCCAGCCGTAGCGCTCCCCCGCCACCGCCTGCTCGATCGTTTGCTGATAGGCAAGCCGTTCGCTGTCGGGCCCCCACGGCCGGGCGACGGGGATCTCGTAGAAGAGTGCGAAGCGCATGTTGCATGTTGTATCGGAATCAAATCGAGGGGGTCCGATGGGTGAGGTCGAGGGCAAGGTCGTGATCGTGACGGGGGCGGCGTCGGGCATTGGGCTGGCCACGGCGCGGCGCCTGCTGGCCGACGGAGCAACGGTGGTGGGTGCCGACATCGGCCCCGCCCCGACGGACATGGGCGACCGCTGGACCTACGTGCCCACCGACGTGACCGACGAGGGCGCGGTGCGATCCCTCGTCACCGCGGCGGCGGCCGGCGGCGGCCGCATCGACGGAGCAGTGACCGCCGCCGGCGTGGCGGGCGGCGGCCTCGCCCACCAGGTCGAGGCCGACGAGTGGGACCGCGTGATTGCCGTGAACCTCACGGGCACGTTCTTCGTCGCCAAGCACGTCATCGCTCAGCTGCTCAGCCAGGAGCGCGTCGACGGCGAGCGGGGATCCATCGTCACGCTCGCCAGCATCGAAGGCTTGGAGGGCACCGCCGGCGGCAGCGCCTACAACGCGTCGAAGGGCGGCGTCGTGCTGCTCACCAAGAACCTCGCCATCGACTACGGGCCGTCGGGCATCCGGGCCAACACCATCTGCCCCGGCTTCATCGAGACACCGATGACCGCGTCGCTGTTCGGGATGGAGGGCATGGACGACGTCGGGGAGGGCTACCGGCTCGAGCACGCCCTGCGCCGCTTCGGCCAGCCCGAGGAGATCGCGGCAGCCGCCGCGTTCCTCCTGTCGTCCGACGCCTCCTTCGTCAGCGGACACGCCCTCGCCGTCGACGGCGGCTACACGGCCGGCCGCGATCACGGCATCACCAAGCTCCTCGGCTTCAGCTGACCGTCGCGAGGTCGCGCCATCCCCCCGCAACCAGCGACGACGTGGCCACAGAACCGTGGCCGAACCGTCGCGGGTTCGGATCGGGGCGGGGCGGGCGATTTCCGTGCAAGCATCCGGACCATGAGCTTCGGAGCGACGAGCACCGCTGATGAGGTCCTCGAGGGGATCGACCTGACCGGCAAGCGCATCCTGGTCACCGGGTCGTCGGCGGGGCTCGGCGTGGAGACGACCCGGACCCTCGCCGCGCACGGCGCATCGGTGACGATGGCCGTGCGCGACCTCGACAAGGGTGCGATCGCGATGGAGCAGGTGCGAGCCGTCGTTCCCGGCGCGCAGCTGGATCGGCGCGAGCTCGACCTCGCCGACCTCTCGAGCATCCGCACGTTCGCGTCGAGCTTCCTCGAGGACCATCCCGTGCTCGACGTGCTCATCGCCAACGCCGGCGTGATGGCGTGCCCGCAGGGCACCACCGCCGACGGGTTCGAGACGCAGTTCGGCACGAACCACCTCGGGCACTTCCTGCTCATCCGTCTGCTCACCCCTGCGCTGCTGGCAGCGGGCAGCGCCAGGGTGGTGCTCCTCTCCTCGGCGGGCCACCGCTTCGGCGACGTCGATCTCGACGACCCGGGCTGGGAGCGGGGCGACTACGACCCGTGGGTGGCCTACGGGCGCTCGAAGACCGCCAACATCCTCTGCGCCGTCGGGCTCGATCTGCGCCTGCGCGACCAGGGCGTGCGGGCCTTCGCCCTGCATCCCGGTGGCATCCAGACAGAGCTGGGTCGCCACCTCACCGAGGAGAGCCTCAACGCCCTCATCGCGCGCCGAACGGCCGCCAACGCGCCGGTCACGTGGAAGTCGGTGCCGCAGGGCGCCGCCACCACCGTGTGGGCCGCCACCTCCCCGGACCTCGACGGCGAGGGCGGTCGCTACCTTGAGGACTGCCACATCGCGGAGCCCGCGCAGGACGCGGACGCGCCCGGCGGCGTTCGGCCCTACGCCCTCGATCCGGCTCGCGCCGACGCGCTCTGGGAGCTGTCCGAACGGCTCGTCGGGCTGGCCGAGCCAGCGTGAGGTTCACCTACGCGGAGGCCATGACCGACCCCGCGCACTACCTGCCGCTCGCACGCGCGGCGGAGGCAGCGGGGTTCGACGGCTTCCTCGTGCCCGACAGCATCTGCTACCCGGCGGTGTCCGATGCCGTCTACCCCTACACGGCCGACGGTGATCGCACCTTCCTCGAGGACAAGGCGTTCCTCGAGCCGTTCTCGATCATTCCCGCCATGGGCGCCGTCACCGAGCGCATCCGCTTCGTCGTGTCGGTGCTGAAGCTCACCGTGCGCCACCCGGTGCTCGTGGCCAAGCAGGCGGCGTCCACCGCCGTCCTCACCGGCGACCGCCTCACCCTCGGAGTGGGCACGAGCCCCTGGCCCGAGGACTACGAGGTGTGCGGTGTGCCCTTCGAGCGCCGGGGCAAGCGAGCCGACGAGAGCATCGCGGTGATCCGCGGGCTACTGACGGGCGACTGGTTCGAGCACCACGGCGAGGTCTACGACATCCCCCGGATCAAGCAGTGCCCGGTGCCGTCGGCCCCACTGCCGATCCTCGTGGGTGGCCATGCTGAGCCGGCCCTGCGGCGCGCCGCCTCGCTGGGCGACGGCTGGATCCACGGCGGTGGGGGCGACGGCGCCGAGCTGGCCGGCCTCATCGATCGGCTCCACGTGCTGCGCCGCGAAGCCGGCCGCGCCGCTGACCCCTTCGAGATCCACGTGATCTCGATGGATGCCTACTCCGTCGATGGCATCCGCCGCCTCGAGGAGCTGGGCGTCACCGACGTCATCGTGGGCTTTCGCTGGACGTACGAGCGGGGCCCCGACACCGAACCGCTCGAGACCAAGGTGGACAACCTGCACCGCTACGCCGAGAGCATCATCGCGGCCAGCCGCTGACGTCCGCGTCACAGGGAGCGGACGAAGGTCTCGGTCATGGTCGTGCTGCGCAGTCGGCTCAGGTCGAGGCAGGCCTCCACGTTGGCCAGCATCTCCTGCACGTTGGCGCGCAGGCGCTCGGGATCGCCGTCGGCGTTGAAGAACAGGTTCGGATCGGCGATGTGCGCGGCGCTGGGCCAGCCCTCCTCCACGATCCCGTGCACCTCGGGCGCGTCGGCGGTGAGCGCCCGCACCACCTCGTTGCGCACATAGCGCGTGCGGGGTTGAAGCTGCGCCGACGCCGGCGACTGGGTGCCGTGCCACCGCTGGATCCAGTCGTCGTAGCTCAGCCCGATGGGGCGGTGGATGAGGGCGACGGTGAGCACACCCGGGGAGCGCTCGCCGTCGGGCCACCAGCGCGCGGCGGCGTGCGGCGTGGTGCCGTAGTCGTCGTAGAGCGACTCGACCACCAGGTACGCCGACAGCGGCAGCTCACAGGCGGCGACGACGACGTCCATGGCTCCGCGACGGTCGTAGCTGTCGACCCAGACGCAGACCTCGGCGACGTGGACGGCCTCACCCTGGGGAGCCGGCGCGGGGCTGGGCGCCCCGGCCGCCGCAGCGTCGTGCACGTTGACCGTGAGCCCGCGCCCGCCGAGCGCGAGCAGGGCCGGCGCGGCTTCGCGCAGCAGCTGCGAGCGCAGCGCAGCGCCCCGCGACGCGTCCGGCTCACCCCAGAGGAGGTAGACGACCTTCTCCACTACACGGGCGCAGGACCGTGGACCACGGAGGCGATGGCCACGAACTGGCACACCACGGCGGCCACCACGAGCACGTGCCACACCTCGTGGTAGCCGAACACCCGCGGGAACGGATCGGGCCAGTGGGTGGCCAGGAAGATCGCTCCCACGGTGAAGAGCACGCCGCCCACCGCGATCAGCGTGAGCTCGGCGACGCTCAGGTTCCGCACGAGCTGGGGCGCTGCGATCACCGACGCCCAACCCATCACGATGTAGAGGGTGCCGCGCATGATCCGGGTGACCCTGCTGTTGGTGAAGGCCAGGACGAACCCGAGCACGGCCATGGACCACGACAGCGCGAGCATCGTCCACGCCACCCAGCCCCGGAGCACGAGCAGGCACAGCGGGGTGTAGCTGCCGGCGATCATCACGAAGATCGTGCCGTGGTCGAGCTGTTGCATGAACCGGCGCTTGGCCTCGGACCAGCGACCCCGGTGGTACGTGCCGCTCACGCCGAAGAGGGCGATGAGGCCCACCGCGTAGACGGTCGCTCCGATGCGCCCGCGCTCGGAGGACGCCAGGGCGATGACGAGCACACCGGCGGGCACGGCCAGGAAGAAGCACACGAGGTGCAGCCAGCCGCGCAGCAGCGGCTTGGCCAGGGCCTGGAGGATCGGGGGGCCGGCATCCGTCGACATCCTCTCCAGGCTACGACGCCGACGCCGACACCGCCCTCGTGCCGTGGCCGTGGCCGTGGGCACAACTCGCATCGGGTCCTGCTGCGAGGGGCGCCATGATGCAGGGCGATGTCGTCGTCCACCGCTCGCACCGAGCTGATCGCCGGCGCCAAGGCGGTGGCGCCCATGCTGGTGGGAGTCATCCCCTTCGGCCTCGTGGCGGGGGCTACGCCGGCCACCACCGGCCTGGGCGGGGGCACCTCGATCGGGCTCTCCACGATCGTGTTCGCGGGCGCCTCCCAGCTGGCCGCCACCGATGTGCTCGCCCATGGCGGCAGTGCGCTCGTGGCGGTGATCGCCGCCTGCACGATCAACCTGCGCATGCTCCTGTACTCCGCGTCGCTGGCCCCTCACCTCTCGCATGTGCCGCTGCGGCGCCGCCTCTTCATGGCCTACCTGCTCACCGACCAGGCCTATGCGGTGTCGATCACGCGCTGGACCGGGGAGGCCATGCGAGCGGGCGAAGGTGGGCCCGCGCCGGAGCTGGATCGTCGCGTGCCGTACTACCTGGGGGCCGGTCTGCTCCTCTGGGCCAACTGGCAGGTGTGCACGATCGTGGGGGTGCTCATCGGGTCGGCCGTGCCGGACTCGCTGCCCCTCGACTTCGCGGTGCCGCTCGTGTTCCTCGTGCTCCTCGTGCCGGCCATCACCTCCCGACCCGCCGCGGTGGCGGCGCTCTCTGGAGGGGGCGCCGCCGTGCTCTCGGCCGAGCTCGGCGCCGGGCACCTCGCCGTGCTCTTCGGAGCTGTGACCGGCATCGCCGCCGGCGCGCTGGCCGAGGTGGCCGTCGAGCGCCGTGGGGCGCGGGACGACACGCCCCTTCCCCCGCAGCCCGGGCTGGCGCCGTGAGCCGGATCTGGACCGCGATCGTGCTGGCGGGCATCGGCACGTACGCCATGCGGGCGTCGTTCCTCGTGGTCGCCCACCGCCTCGTGGACGTGCCGCCCGCGGTCCAGCGCTTGCTGCGGCAGATCCCACCCGCTGCACTCGCGGCCATCGTCTTTCCCGCCCTGATGCGCCCGGAAGGCCAGCTCGACCTCGTGCACCCGCGGTTCGCAGCTGGCCTCCTGGCGGCGCTGGTGGCCTGGAGGACGCGCAACATCGCCCTCACCCTGGGCGTCGGGATGGCGGTGCTGATGCTGCTCGACGCGCTGTAGGGCGACCGTCCCGGAGCCGGCCTGGTAGACCCGGCGCCATGCTGAGCTACGACGAGGCCGCTGCCGCGGTCACCGCCCCCGGTGAGCGCTACGAGCTGGAGACGATCGAGGTCGACGGCGTGACCGTGCGGGCCTTCAAGCACGCGCCGGCGAGCCTGCGGGAGATCTTCGCCTCGGCCCGCGACCGGGGCGAAGAGACCTTCCTCGTGTACGAGGACGAGCGGTGGAGCTTCGCCGAGGTGATGGTGCACGTCGACGCGCTGGCCGCGCTCCTCGTCGACCACTACGGCGTGCAGCCCGGTGACCGGGTGGCCATCGGGATGCGGAACTACCCCGAGTGGGTGATCTCGTTCGCGGCCATCACCTCGATCGGGGCGGTGTCGGTGTCGCTCAACGCCTGGTGGACGGCCGACGAGCTCGACTACGCGCTCGACGACTGCGGCGCCACCGTGCTCATCGCCGACATCGAGCGCGTGGAGCGCGGTCTCGCCGCATGCGGGCGGCTTGGCTGTCGCATCCTCGCTGTGCGCGCGCCCGGCGACCTGCCCACTGGCGTCGACCGATGGGAGGACCTGCGCCGGCTCGGCGCGCCGATGCCCGAGGTGGAGGTCACGGCCGACCACGACGCCACGATCCTCTACACGTCGGGCACCACGGGTCACCCGAAGGGAGCGGTGTCCACCCACCGGGCCGTGGTGCAGGCGCTCATGGGCTTCGGGTGCAAGACCGTGCTGGATCGCCTCCGCCGTCCGCCCACCGCCGAGGCAGCGGCGGCCGCCCTGCCTCCGACGTTCATCCTCATCGTGCCCCTCTTCCATGTGACGGGCTGCGTGCCGGTGATGCTGTCGTGCTTCGCCAGCGGACTGAAGCTCGTGATGATGTATCGCTGGGATGCCGACCGGGCCCTCGAGCTGATCGAGCGGGAGCAAGTCACCAACTTCGTGGGGGTCCCCACCCAGAGCTGGGATCTCCTCGAGTCGCCGAAGTTCGCCACGGCCGACACGTCGAGCCTGGTGAGTGTGGGCGGCGGCGGGGCGCCGGCACCGCCCGAGCTCGTGAAGCGGGTGGCCTCGAGCTTCAAGGCGGGCAAGCCGAACATCGGCTACGGCATGACCGAGACCAACGCATACGGCCCCGGCAACAGCGGGCAGGACTACGTGGAGCACCCCACCAGCACCGGGCGGGCCACGCCGATCCTCGAGCTCGCCGTGCGCGACCCCGAGGGCAACGACCTGCCTGTGGGTGAGCGCGGCGAGATCTGGTTCAAGGGTCCACACCTCATCCGGGGCTATTGGAACAAGCCGGAGGCCACCGCCGAGACCATCGTCCAGGGCTGGTTGCGCAGCGGCGACATCGGCCGGATCGACGACGAGGGCTTCGTCTACGTCGAAGACCGCGCCAAGGACATGGTGCTGCGGGCCGGCGAGAACGTGTACTGCGCCGAGGTGGAGGCGGCCATCTACGAGCACCCTGCCGTCTACGAGGCGGCCGTGTTCGGCGTGCCGCACGCGCGGCTCGGCGAGGAGGTGGCGGCGGTCGTGTACGTCCGTCCCGGCCACGAGCTCTCCACCGACGCGCTGCAGGCCCATGTCCGCGAGCGGTTGGCGTCGTTCAAGGTGCCCTCCATCGTGCACCTCGTCCACGACCCGCTGCCCCGCAACCCGGCGGGCAAGATCCTCAAGCGCGAGCTGCGCGACACCCTGTCTGGTTGATCTGCGGTGCAACTGCCGGGGTGTTCGGGGCACCGGGGGCCCGGCTCGGGCCACCCATGCCCCCAACCTCAGGCGCGAATGATCGCTGCCAGCCGCGCGCGGGTGTCGGCGCGGTCGAGGCGACGCAAGGTGGACTCGTAGGCCTGGCGAGCGATCGCGGCGCGCCGGCTCGGGTCCATCGCATTGACGCCCATCACACGTGCGTCGGCGGCCGTGGGCTGGAAGGCGACGACGGGCACGCCCGCTCGACGCAGGCGCCGGGCCTCGCCGTCGAGCAGGGCCGCAGCCCAGCGACGAGAGGGCTGATCGGCCGCGAACCGTAGACCGCGACCCGTGACGGACATGGGCGAGCTGATCAGCACCAGATCGAGCGCCAGCTCGGGCCGACGCACGACGTCGGCGTTCGTCGGCGAGTGCACGCCACCGTCGATGTAGGTCTCGCCATCGATCGACACCGGTTGGAAGAAGCTCGGGATCGCGCACGATGCCGCGACCGCGTCGGGCAGCGAAGGCCGACGCCCGTCGCGTCCGAACACCACCCGCCGCCCGTCGCCTTGGCGCACCGCGCAGATCCACAGCGGCTCCGTCGGCCACTCGTCGGTGAAGAGCGCTCTGACGCTGTCCGAGATGATCGCAGTGCTGACTGATCCGTCGGGCAGCAGCCCGGCGAGCAGCGCCAGCGGCCGCGCCGCGAACGGTCGTGCCGCGGCCCGAGCGAGCGTGGTCCGCAGCTGCTCGGGCAGTGGGGTGTCGCGGGCTGGACGCAACGGCGACAGGTGCGGCGGAGCGCTGACCTCACGGAGGAGGCGCGCGCCCTCGGGCGACAGCGCTCGGTCCTCCGCACGGGCGAGGAGGTCGGCCGACGACACACCGGCCCGCAGCGCCGCTCCCGCGATCGAGCCGGCCGACGTGCCCACCACGACAGCCGCCCGTTGAGGGTCCCAGCCGGTGGCGACCTCGAGCGCGGCGAGGACTCCGGCGTGGAAGGCGCCTCCAGCTACCCCGCCCGCGCCGAGCACCAGCCCGACCCGAGGTGTCGCGTCATCCATCGCGTCGACGGTACCGGCGCCGCGGCGTCTGGATGTCGTCAGGCGTCCATCAGGACGTTGAGGCCATCCACGGCCTCGAGGTACTCCTCCACGAGGCGCTGGATCACCGCGGCGGTCTTCTCCACCGAGTTGAGCTGGCCAACCACCTGGCCGACCGGGTTGAACTGCACGGCCTGCGCCTTGTCGGCGTAGCGGTGCCCCCGGGCCACGCAGTTGCCCGACACCATGTACTGCAGCGGCATCGGCAGCGGATCCGGCGAGTCCGGCTGCTCCCACGCCTCGGTCCAGTCGCTCTTCAGCATGCGGCACGGCTTGCCCGTGAACGACCGGGAGCGCACGGTGTCGCGCGAGCCGGCGTCGAGCAGCTGCTGCTTCTGCGCGGGGGGCAGGTCGGCTTCCTCCACGGTGAGCCACAGCGAGCCGGCCCACACGCCCTGCACACCGAGCGCCAGCGCCGCCGCGATCTGCTGACCCGAGCCGACACCGCCGGCGGCCAGCATCGGGGTGGGCGCGATGGCCTTGGCCACCTGGGGCCAGAGCACGATCGAGCCGACGTCGCCAGTGTGGCCACCGCCTTCGCCGCCTTGGGCGATCACGATGTCGACGCCGGCCTCCTTGTGCTTCATCGCCTGGTACGGCGAGCCGCACAGCGCGGCCACCTTGAGGCCGGCCTCGTGGATGTGATCGATGACGTCCTGCGGGGGCGTGCCCAGCGCGTTGGCGATGAGGCGCACCTTCGGGTGGGCCAGGGCCACCTCGATCTGCGGCATCGCGGTGGCGGCAGTCCAGCCGAGGAGGCGCATGCGCTCGTTCTCCTCCTGCGGAAGCTCGGGCACCCCGTGGTCGGCGAGGATCTTGTCGGCGAAGGCGATGTGCTCCTTGGGCACCATCGCCCGGAGCTCGGCCGCGAGGTGCTCCGGGTCCATGTCGCCCATCCCCTCGTACTTGCCGGGGATGACGATGTCGACGCCGTAGGGCTTGTCGCCCACGTGCTCGTCGATCCACTGGAGCTCCACCTCGAGCTGCTCGGGCGTGAAGCCAACCGCGCCGAGCACGCCGAAGCCGCCTGCCTTGCTGACGGCGGCCACGACATCGCGGCAGTGGGTGAAGGCGAAGATGGGGAACTCGATGCCGAGCTCGTCGCAGAGCGGGGTGCGCATGGGTCAGTCCTTCCGGGACAGAGGAGCGGTGGGGGTGAAGCGAACGGGCATCGTCTTGACGCCGTTGACGAAGTCGGAGTGCAGGCGGTTCACGGGGCCGGCCAGCTCGAGGTCGGGCAGGCGGTCGACGAGCTGGCGCATGGTGGCCTTGATCTCGGCCCGGGCCAGGCTGGCGCCGAGGCAGAAGTGCACGCCGCCTCCGCCGAAGGCAACGTGGTCGTTCGGCGTGCGGCCCACGTCGAAGACGTGTGGGTTGGCGAAGACGTCCTCATCGCGGTTGGCCGACGCGTAGTAGAGGACCACCTTGTCCCCCGCCGTGATCGGCACGCCTCGCAGCTCGGTGTCTGTGGTGGCTGTGCGGCGGAAGTTGTGGATCGAGCTACCCCAGCGGAGCATCTCCTCGACGGCGGAGTCCCACAGCGACGGGTCGTCGCGCAGGCGCTGGGCCTGATCGGGATGGTCGATGAGGGCGAGCATCGAGTGGTTGATGAGGTTGCGGGTGGTCTCGTTGCCGGCCACCACGAGGGTGAGGAAGAACATGTTGAGCTCGAAGTCATCAAGGCCCTCACCCTCGACCTCGGCCTGCACGAGCAGCGTCATGATGTCGTCGCGCGGGTTGAGTCGACGATCGGCGGCCACGGCGTCGCACAGCGCG
>JBKJSO010000268.1:0-2791 GCA_046595835.1 Acidimicrobiales bacterium
GTGGTTACGGGAGACGGGTCCGGCGCATGGGGTCTCGGCGACTGTGCTGGAGGACGGCCTGCGCTCGTTGGCCGAGGCGCTTCGAGTCCATGGCCCCCAAGCCGGTGAGGCACTGACCGCAGCCCTGACCCAGACCCGCGGGTGAGCGAATGGGTCAGGATCCGTCGAGATCCTGCGCCGAGAGCTCGACCCGCAGGTGGGCCAACCCACTTCGGATGCGGCTCTTGACGGTGCCCTCCGCTTCACCGAGCATCTCGGCCACCGCTCGGTAGCTGTGATCCCCGAAGTGAGCCAGCACGAGCGCCTCGCGCTCGCGGTCGGGGAGGCGTGCCAGCGCCGCGTGGAGGGCCTCGGCAACCGAGCGGCTCACGACCGCCCTCTCGACGCCGTCGTCGGCAGCGACGATCCGTCGAGCGTCACGCGCCTCGCGCGCTTTGCGGGACACATCGGCGCGGGTGACGTCGATCGAACGGCCGTGGGTGAGCGCCATCAAGAACGACTTGAGCGACCCGCGCCCGGCCTCGAAGCGGTCTGACCGCTCCCAGAGCCGGAGGAACACGTCCTGTGTGATCTCCTCGGCCCGCGACGGGTCCCGCACGATGCGGCGCGCAAAGGAGAACACCGCGTCGCGGTGTCGTCGCATGACCTCGGCCATCGCCGCATCTTCAGAGCGACGGATGCCGTCCACGAGGGCCTGGTCGTCGACTTCGGTGAGGTCCCTCGAGTCGCACCTCCCGCCGTCGTTCGCGTCTCTCAACGCTAGGCCGGAGTGCGTGACGGTGCCGGGGAGTCCTCATTCGGGTAGACCCATCCGTCCACCCACAGGCGGGGCCTCAGCCCGTGAACAGCTCCTTCATCGGCTTCGCCTGCGCCGCGTTGTTGAGGTACTCGCCGATCCCGAAGGAGGACTCGATGGTGCGCAGCAGCGACATGTGGTCGTAGGAAGCGGTCTCGGTCTTGTGGGCGATGTCTGCGCCCAGCGCCAGCAACCCGACGCGACCGCCGAAGCCGGGGAGCACGCCACCCAAGCCCCCACTGCAGCAGCCCGGCGGGAGCTCGGGGTCGGTGAAGCCGTTCTCGTCGAGCGTGATGAGCAGCAGCCCGTTGTGCGCCGTCAGGTACTCGAGCAGCGGCGGCACCTGTTCGCTGAGCCACTGGTCGGCCCTCGGCATGCCGCCGGGACTTCCATCCGCGCAGGTGGCGTCATGGCCGTCGTGACAGGTGTCGGGCGTGATGAAGGAGAAGTTCGGCAGGGTGCCGTTGAGCGGGTCGGCGTCGATGTCAGCAGCCAGCTCCGAGTAGGGCCGCACGTGCTCCTGGCAGCGGTCGTCGTCGCCGACGATGTCGTCGAAGTAGAGGAACGGGTTGTGCCGATCCGCGTAGTTCCCGGCTGGCCCTGTCGTTGAGTCGCCCTGATACGGATCCGGAGTGAGCACCGTCGGGCTGTAGTCCTGGTGGAAGCACGCCCCCGGCATGCTGTCCATGTAGCCCTTCCAGGAGACCTCCGAGTCCTCGAGCTGGTCAGCGAGGTTGCGGCCGCCCTGAAGCAGCGACTGGGGCTGCGCGCAGACCCACAGGCTCACCGCGAGGCAGTCCGACCCCGTCAGCGGGTGGTCGGGCTGGCCGCTGACCATGGCGATGTAGTTGTCGAGGCTGGCGTGCCCGGTGGCGTAGTAGTGGTCGAGGAAGACGCCCTGCTCGCCCTTCAGCCCGTTGAGGTACGGCGCAACCTGCGGGTCCCACGTGACCTTGAAGTTCTCGTTCTCGAGGACGAGCACCACGACGTGATCGAAGTGCCGGGTGCCCTCCAGGGCCGTCGTCTCGGCCGATGCCCGCAGCGGCAGCAGTCCGGCGAGCAGCGCCAGCGCGGCCAGGGGGAGAACCCTGCGAATGGTTGTCGCCCGCATCTGATGACGTCCTTGCGCTCGTGGTGGCCGTGGTAGCCGATCTCGATACAGGGACGTTCGGCGGCATTTGCCCGATTCCTCCCCCGGCCTTCAAACGGGGAAGGAGTTCAGAGGCCGGCGGCGAGGTGGTCGGGAGCGGCCACCCACAGAACTTGGTGAGCAGGGCGCCGAGTCGGTGGCCAGCACGACGTAGAGGGCGTCGGCGATGGTGAGCTTCTGTCGAAACTGCCAGGCCTCGGCGATCAGCGGCTTCACCGACACTCGCCGTGCCGGTGCCGTCAGCAGCGGCCGAGCGCGACCTGGATGCGTGCCGGGTCGAATCGATGATTGAGCTCGTCACGGCGTAGGACCCCGATCGATTCGGCGTAGTACTGCTCGGGTCACAGGTCCGGGGCGCCTCTGCCCGTGAGACGTGCACGGCTGCCCCGCCGGCTCCTGGTTCACCGTCGACCGTCTCGACGTGGTCGCGATTTCAAAACCCTAGGGCGTTCCCCGAACCACTCGAGCACCGTCTTAGACGTGCCGGTCGGGGCGCATCTATTGCCGGTCGAGCGGTGCATCGTCCACCCCGACGCGGGATTCGCGAGCGGAGGATGCTCAGTCGTCTGTGTCTGGTGGAACGAGGTAGCGCCGTAGCTAATCGGCGGTGGCCGCCTCGTCGAGCGCGCCCGAAGCGATGGCCATGACAGTCCGTTCCGCATCGTCGACGACGGGTTGCAGTTGCCAGGACCACCCGTTGATGGCCACGAACATGCGCATCGACAGCCATGCCGCCCGCTTGTTGCCATCGGGCAGCGGATGGTTCATGGCCAACCGCACCAACAGCACCGCTGCCTCGTCCACGAAGTCCGGGTACAGGTCGACATCACCGACGCCGGCTTGGG
>JBKJSO010000317.1:0-2942 GCA_046595835.1 Acidimicrobiales bacterium
GCATCGAGGTGCACAACCGCAGGGCCCCGGTCCCGCTCGAGGTTCGCATCGGTCTGTCCAGCGGCGACGCCTACGAGGAGGACGGCGACTACTTCGGCGAGCCGGTAGTCGAGGCCGCCCGGCTTTGCGCGATGGCCGCCGGCGGCCAGATCGTCACCACCGAGATCGTGCGGATCCTCGCCAGGCGCTCCGACCACAGCTTCACGGCGCTCGGGTCGGTCGAGCTGAAGGGTCTGCCCGAGCCTGTCGAGGCGTTCGAGGTGACCTGGGCGCCCATCACGACATCTGCGCTCGTGGCTCTGCCCAGCCGGCTCGAGCTCGCACCAGCAGCTGGCGTCGTCGGACGGACGATGGAGCGCGGCCGGTTGCTCGCCAGCCTGAAGAGCGCGTCGTCGGGTGACGGGCATCGCGTTGTTCTGCTGTCGGGCGAAGCGGGGATCGGCAAGACGACCCTTGCCGGCGCCCTCGCGCAACACGCCCACGGAGCCGGGGCGATCGTGCTGTACGGGCGCTGCGACGAAGAGCTCGGGATCCCCTACCAGCCCTTCGTGGAGGCCTTGGGCCACCTCGTCGCCAACGCGCCCGACACCGTGCTGCTCGCCCTCGAAGAACGGAACCTGAGCGAGCTCTCACGACTCCTCCCCCGCATCCGCGCTCGCGTCCCTGGGCTCGCCGAGCCCCAGGCAACCGACGCAGACGTCGAGCGGTACCTCCTCTTCGGGGCCGTCACCTCGGTGTTGGCGGAGCTGTCGGAGGCGGCCCCGGTGGTGCTCGTGCTCGATGACCTCCATTGGGCGGACAAGTCCACCGTGCTCCTGCTCCGCCACCTCGTCACGACGGCGGAGGACGCTGAGGTGCTGATCATCGGGACCTACCGAGACAGCGACCTCACCGCCGGGCACCCGTTGACCGAGGGACTGGCGGCCCTGCGAAGGGAGGGTTCCGTGGAACGGATCGCCGTCGAGGGCCTCGACGACGGCGGGGTTGTCGCGCTGCTGGAGGGCCTGGCCGGCCACGTGATGGCGGACGACGGCATCGAGCTGGCCCACGCTGTGCGGCGCGAGACCGGAGGCAACCCGTTCTTCACTGCCGAGGTACTTCGGCATCTGGTGGAGACGGACGCCATCCGCCAGGAGGACGGGCGTTGGGTAGCGGCGGTCGAGCTGTCGTCGATCGGGTTGCCCGAGAGCGTGCGCGAGGTGATCGGCCGGCGCGTGGGGCGCCTCGGCGATGCCGTCCACCAGATCCTGGCCGTGGCGTCGGTCATCGGGCGCGACTTTGATCTGGGCTTGCTGGCTCGTGTCGCCGAGCGCGACGAGGACGACGTGCTCGTCGCGCTCGAAGAGGCCGCTAGTGCGGCGGTCGTCGCCGAAGTCGCGGGACGCTCCGAGCGGTTCACGTTCACCCACGCCCTGATCCAGCGCACCCTCTACGAGGCGCTCTCGGCCAGCCGGCGCGGCCGCACCCACCGCCGGATCGCTGAGCTCCTCGACGACGAGTGCGGGGACGACCCCGGAACTCGGGTCGGCGAGCTGGCCCACCACTGGATGGCCGCCACCACGCCAGCCGACGCGGGCAAGGCCGCGGGGTACGCGCGCCGGGCGGGCGAGCAAGCGCTCGAGGCCCTCGCTCCCGATGAAGCCATACGCTGGTTCCGGAACGCGCTCGACCTGCTGGACGCCGGCCCACCGGGCGCGCCGGTGCATCGCCTCGACGTGCTCATCGGCCTGGGCGACGCGCAACGCCAGACCGGCGACCCCGCCTATCGCGAGACGCTGCTCGACGCCGCCGCGGAGGCGGCGCGGCTCGGCGAGACCGACCGCCTGGTGGCCGCCGCCCTGGCCAACCACCGGGGGACGGTCAGCAACGTCGGGGAGGTCGACGCAGAACGGATCGCCATGCTCGAACGGGCGCTGGCCGCCGTTGACGACCGTGACAGCCACGCTCGGGCATGGCTGCTGGCGGCGCTAGCGGCTGAGCTCCCCTTCAGCCGAGACCTTCGGCGCGTGCGGGCGTTGGCGTCCGACGCTGAGTCGATGGCCCGCCGCCTCGGCGACGACGGAACGCTGCTTCGTGTCCTCAACCTGACGTTCTCGCCGCTCTGGGTGCCCGATGGGCTCGCCCGAACTGTCGCGGCATCTCAGGAAGCCCTCGCCTTGGCCAGCGGGGTCGGCGATCCCGTCGCCCGATTCTGGGCCGCCATGACCCGTGTCTTCGCGATGTCATCCAGCGCTGATCGCGGCGGTGTCGACGCCGCACTGGAGCTGGCGACTTCGCTGGCCCAGGAGATCGGCCAGCCCTTCCTGACCGGGCTGGTGATGTATTCGAAGTGCCCGCATGTTCTGCTCAGCGGAGACGCCGAGGAAGCCGAACGCCTGGCCAGCGAGGCGCTGCAGATCGGCTTGGACGCCGGTCAGCCCGATGCGCTCATGGTGTTCGGCGCCAACCTGGCCGGCATCCGCTGGCATCAGGGGCGGCTCGACGAGATCCTGCCGCTCATCGCCCAGACTGCCGCCGACAACCCCGGGATCCCGGGGTTCCAGGCTGGCTACGCGGAGTTTCTGTGCGAGTGCGGGCGCGCCGACGAAGCCAGGCCGCTGCTCGAAGCGGCCCGGGAAGCAGATTTCCATCACGCCGGATACAACTATGTCTGGCTCACCACGACGACCCTCTGGGCCGACATCGCCGCCTGGCTCGAAGACACCTCCGCCGCCGACATCCTCTACGAGCGGCTCTCGCCCTTCGAAACCCAAGGCGTCATCACGGGCGCGACCTTTTACGGCACCGTCGGGGTGTACCTCGCCCGGCTGGCCACCGTGCTCGGTCGACACGCCGACGCCCTCCGCCTCTTCGAGCGCACCGACGCACAGCTCCGCGCCCTCCGGGCACCGTTCTGGCAAGCCCGCAACCAGGTCGAGTGGGCCCGCCTCCTAAGCACCCAA
>JBKJSO010000416.1:0-4542 GCA_046595835.1 Acidimicrobiales bacterium
CGCCCGGCCGCAGCCGGGCCAGCGACATCGGTGGTGGTCGCGGCTGATGACTCGTCGGCGCAGCCAGACGGGTGGGTTGCGGGTGGCGCGGCCGATGCCGATGGTGCGGCCGTCGGGGGTGTCGTAGTGGATCTCGATGCGGGTGTCGCAGAGGAACTGGCGGAGCACGTCGACGGTGATGGGTGCACCGTTGATGGTGGCGGCGCGTTCGATGGTGTCGTCGTGGAGGAGCTCGGCGGGGGCGTGGATGACGACCATCGCCGTGTCGGGTTCTGATCCGTCGGCGGCGGCGCGGGCGAGGTCTTCGGCGCACATGTCGCGCAGGGCACCAGCGACCCGGCGGTCATGGGGTGCCCACACCCCGGTCTCGGGATCGGGGCCGGCCGCTTCGGCGCGCCGGTCGAGCGCGGCTGCGACGATGGCGGCGTCGTCGTTGGCGAGGAAGCCCGACAGTCGCGCGCCACAGCCAGACTTGTCAGGCCGCAGCCGCACATGGGTGAGGCGGCGGGCTTCGTCGTGCTCGCCGCGCCGGGCCCGGCGGCGCTGGGTGGCCATGATCTCGATCTCCGCACAGCTCAACGAGGGCAGCAGCTCAGCGAGGTGCTCGTCATCAGCCGGTGTGGCGAACCCGACCGCGTGGTGGACCTGTTCGAAGCTGAGGTCGCCGGCCACGAACCGCTCGCGGATGCAGGGCAGGTCCTCCAGCGCGGTGGCGGCCCGCACCCACTCGCGCGCGGTGGGGCGGGAGATGCGGTGGCGGTAGGCGAGCCAGTCGGCCATCGACAGGCACCCGTCGGCGCGGTAGTCGTCCAAGGCGTCGGCGGCGAGGATCACCCGGAACGCTTCGTCGAGCAGGACGTTGCGCTGGGTGAGGAGGCGATCGAGCATGATCTCGCGCTCATCGGGCGTGCACTGCTCATAGGGGAGCGGCTGGTCGGCCATGGTTCACCTCCGGGACGTCTCGTTTCGACGTGTCGGGGACCCCAGTTCAACCCGGGTCCCGAAGGGGAAGACACCCAGATTACACCCATGTAGTTGGTCGTGCAGCCCCCAATCTCGAGCGGCGTCGCAGTGCGCCTCCACCCCGTCGGGCCGACGCGCTGTGTCACGCTGCGGTCGTGGAAGCGTTCGTGGCTGCTGGGGTCGGGTTCCTGCTCGCCGTGCTGTGGTTCGATCTCATGCACGACGTGCAGGTGCGTGGCCACGACGAGGGCGCAGATCTTCCGGAGCCGGTGCTGGCGTCGATCGCCACCTACTACGCCCGAGTGACCACCGGCGCCCGGCCGATGAACCGCCTCATCGCGCTCACGATGCTGGCGACGCTCACCGGCATCGTGGTCGAGATCGCAGGCGGCCTCAGCCCCGCGTGGCTGCCGTGGACGACGCTCGCGCTCGCGGTCTCGGCCATCGGCCTGGCGGGCGCGCGCACGCTCCCATCGGCCGTCCGGCTCGGCTCCCGCCGTGACGACGCTGCCGGCCAGAGCCGGCTCGCCCGCACGATCTACGCCGACCACCGGTGGTGCCTCGCCGGCATGGCCGTCGCGCTCGTGCTCCAGCTGGGCTCCGCGGCCCGCTGACGCGCGGGTTCACGGTTCGACGAGGGCGGTGGTGGGGAGGCCGTAGCGGCTGACGAGGGCGACGAGCAGGGTCTCGTCGTCGGGGATCCGCAGCAGGCCAAGGGCGTGGCGCGCATCCAGGCCATCTGTCGGCTCGGTGCAGCGGCGGCGAAGGCCCCCCTGTCCCTAGGAAGATCTGGGAAGATCCGCGAGCGCGAGGAGCCGGGAGATCCGCTCGTCGTCGCGGCCGAGGAAGGTCGACAGCACGCCCACGACACCGGTCACGTCGAGCGTGCCGGCGTCGCGCATGGCCTCGAGGTCGGCCCAGTCCTTGGTGCGGTTGAAGAACGCCTTGAACACGGCGAGGTCCTCGCAGGAGAGGAACGGCAGCTCGGTGCCGGCGAAGGGCTCCCACCGCACGCGCGCCGCCACGGCCTCGTGGAACGCCGTGGTGTTGAGGAACACGTCGACCGGCGTGGTGCCCCACCACAGCCGGGCTTGCCCGTCGCGCAGGAGCAGGGCCCGGTCGTCCGCTGTGGCGACGACGCCCTCGGGCAGTGCCTCGAGGGTGTCGTCGGTGCGCTCGGGGCCGACGAAGACGTTGACGTCGAGATCGATGGTGCCTCGCGCCTGCTGGGTGCACCATGCCAGCGCCAGTGCGCCGCCGAAGGCGTGGTCGATGTCTGCGGCCGAGAGGTGCTGATGCACCGCCAGCATCTTCTCGGGCAACCCGAGGTCGGCGCCCCCGGTCACGCAACACCTGCCCGGGGCAGCGCCGGAAACCGGAGCCGGCGGGCGTGCCGGGCCGGGAACATCGCCGCCAGGTCGAGCGCCTGGCGCAGCTCGTCGCCCTTGGCCGCCCGCTCCTCCTCGGTGGCGTCGGCCCGTCGCGTCACCTCGATGTCGGTGGCGTAGCCGGCGGCGCGGAGGATGCGGTCGAGGGTGTCGACCCGGGGGACCGCTCGCCCCGCCTCGTAGGCGGCCAGCGTGGAGTGGGACGTCCCCGCCCGCTCCGCCAGCGCCCGGAGTGTGAGGCCCGCCGCGAGGCGCGATCTCCGGAGTGTTCGTGCAGCATCCACGCCCGCAGCCTACCTCCCCTGGTATCAGATCCGATACCACCTGTGGCACCTGACCGTGCTCGGCTACATCAGCGACGTCGCCATCTCCAGGAGAGCACCGGCATCGCGGAGCGCCTGCTCGGCATGCTTGGCGGTGGACGAGACGTCGGAGTAGGCCGAGGTCGACTTGCGTCGGAGCAGTCGATCGAGGTGCTTGGCTGCCGGCGCGTGTGCACGCTTGAGAAGGTCGACCGCCTGCTGGTGGTCCTCGCCGGCGGCGTGCTCCCCCACTCGAACGCAACAGATCACATCAGCGGACGCGATCCCGGAGAGGATCGCGTCCGACACGCTTCCGTCGGGGTAGTCGGTGCCGGCAAGCTCGGCGATGTCGAGGAACTCCTGGGCCTTCTTGAGACGGCCGCGCCGAGTGCGGGCGCTGCACGGGTTCGTGCGACCGCTGTTCCTAGCCATCGGCGGGTCGCTTCAGGCGACGCTTGACACTGCGGCGCAAGTAGGACCCCTGCCCGACGAGGACGATCATCTCTCGACCGACGCTCCTGATGAACGGGTCCTGCTTCGCGAAGGCCTCGTCGACCTCGTCGGTGGACATCTCGACGGTCTCGCAGTCGTTGCCGGTCCACCGAGCGACGAGGACGCGCAGATCGAGGAGGCTCTCGGTCCAGTCATCGTCGTCTTCTTCGACGTTGTCCGGTCGCACGATGAACAGGTCGATGTCGCTGTCGTCGCTGTGCTGGCCGCTCGCCGCCGAGCCGTAGAGCGCTGCGAAGTGCGGCTCGTCCGGCCACTCGCCCATCGTCGCCCGGAGCCGCCCGACCAGCCGCTCCCGAGCACCAACCAGCTCGAGCACCGATCCGGCCTGCAGGTGATCGCGGTTCAGGAGGTAGGTGCGAGCCGAGCCTGCGGTGGTGCGCGCGACGATCCCTTCATGCACAAGGCGGTTGAGCACCCGGTTCACTCCCGTCTGGCTGTGACGCCCCAGCAAGCGATGGACCTGCCGGCCGGTGAACGGCACGTCCGCCGACGCCAGCAGCGCGAGGACGTCGGCGTCGATGGTGGGGGTCACCACGCTGATCGGTCGAGACAGATCCATGCGAGCATCCTAATGCTCATGTGAGCAATCATCTACTCACATGAGCATTCCGCTGCTCACTCTGCGCACTGCCTGGATGGTGGAGGTGGAGGGCGCCCGAAGGCGCGAGGCGGCCCGAGACCCGTGAGCCCAACCTAGTGACGACCTGAGACAGCGTTCCGCCGACTCCCCCCGTCACACCTGGGGCCTACCCTGCGAGGACCGGCTGGGGTCGGGCGGGGGAGAAGCAGGGGAACTGTGGAGCGGACGAGCGGCAAGCTGATCGTGAGCGCGTCCGACCTGGTCGGGCACCTTGCTTGCGGGCACCTCACGGTGCTCGACGGACGGGTGAGCACGGGCGGGCTGGCCAAGCCCGAGCGTGACGATCCCGAGCTGGCCGTCCTCACCACGCGGGGCCTCGAGCACGAGGACCGCTACCTGCAGACGCTGAAGGCCGAGGGCCTCCACGTCGTCCACATCGCCGACCCCGAGCGCAACGTCGACCGACTGACGGCCCTCCGCCAGCGCGAAGCCGACACCCGAGAAGGCATGCAAGACGGCGCCGACATCGTCTTCCAGGCCACCTTCCTCGACGAGCGCGCCGAGGTGCTGTGGCGGGGTCACGCCGACTTCCTCCGCAAGGTCGATCGCCCGAGCGCCCTCGGAGACTGGAGCTACGAGCCGGAGGACACCAAGCTGGCTCGCCAGGTGAAGCCGTCGGCCATCCTGCAGCTCTGCTTCTACGCCGAGCAGGTGGCCCGCCTCCAGGGCACCGAGCCCGAGCACGTGCACGTGGTGCTCGGCGGCCAGGAGCGGGCCACGGCCCGCACCACCGAGG
>JBKJSO010000127.1:0-2964 GCA_046595835.1 Acidimicrobiales bacterium
ATCGTTAGCAAGACAGCACCAGCGTCAACAGCTGGGAAAGTCAGACCGGGAACCAGAGACGCCTGACCGTAACGACCTCGATCAACCAGCTGGCGGACCACCGATCAGGCACAGATCCCATACTCCCTGCCGGATCGCGCGGGCCGTTGTCACGCCTATCTGGTTGATCGGCGCGCCCGGCCTCCCCGACGACGGTCAGGTCGAGACCAACAACGAGCGACGCTTCGGTGCGCCATCGACCCGAGGTGAGGAGACGCCCACTCGGCAGGACAGGGCGTCGCTGCCACGACGTTCGGCGTCACGTCACCCCTTCCGCTCCGCGCCGGTAGGCAACAACGATCTGTGCTACTTCACGCCCGCGCCGATTGCCCAGTGCGGTGCGCGGTGCAAGGCTGCAGCAGCGACGGAGATGCCTATGACACGGAGATGTCTATGACCAGCTCGGAAGACTTCGTAGCGGCGTGCCGAAAGGCGGCGTGCGAGGCCCAGCCGCTGCTCGCTGTGAAGGAGGTCGTCGAACAAGCGACGACAACCGGCGGTTTCGACGACCTGTCCGACAAGGCTGGCATCCGCGTCTTGTGGTGTGACGAGCATCTCACCGTGGTGCATGTCGTTATCCCGCCAGCAGTTCCGAAGTCGCTTCCCCATGACCATCGCATGTGGGCGGTCATCGGCATGTGCGCGGGGCGCGAGCACAACGAGTTCTTTCGTCGCTCCGGCGAGACGCTGGCGGCCTCGGGTGGACGGGTGGTCGAGGCCGGGGAGGTGCTAGCGCTGGGAGCCGATGTGATTCACGCGGTGGCGAACCCGCTGGCGCATGAGGCGAGTAGCGGGCTGCACGTCTACGGCGGCGACCTTGTCAGCGCGACGCGCAGCATGTGGACAGAGCCCGGCTGGAGCGAAGCAACTTACGACGCCAAGCGAGCGACGGGGACCACCTTCCCCAAGGGGTGACGGCCAAGAGATCTGCGCAGCCTGCCGAGTGCGCGTGCCAGGCAGGATGCCCGTAAGGGACAGGGATGCCAGAGCCCGGGCGGCGGCGGGCCGCGGGCAAGTCGGGGCGAGCTCGCGCCCGAATGCCGGGTCGCGCGAGCCGTTCGCCAGCGCGAATGGTTGATCGGCACCAAGCGGCCCTCACCCGCCTCCGCTCGACGGCCCACCATCGAGCGGCACTTCGCGCTGGCGGTTGTCACGCCTTCGGTTCGGCGCTCAGTTGAGTGCTTCCGCGAGTCCGATGAGCAGTCCCTCGGGTCCCCGGATGTAGCAGAGCCGATACGTGTCTTCGTACTGGACCACTTCACTGCTGACGAGCTCCGCTCCATGCTTATGGAGCCTGACGAGCGTTTCGTCCAGGTCGTCGACGGCGAACATGACGCGCAGGTAGCCGAGGGCGTTGACCGGGGCGTTCCGGTGATCAGCGATGACTGGGGGCGCGAGAAATCGAGTCAACTCGAGTCGGCTGTGACCGTCGGGAGTGCGCATCATGGCGATCTCGACGCGCTGGCCGGGCAGTCCCGTGACACGACCGGACCACTCCCCTTCGATCG
Source organism: Acidimicrobiales bacterium (assembly GCA_046595835.1). Classification (GTDB taxonomy): domain Bacteria; phylum Actinomycetota; class Acidimicrobiia; order Acidimicrobiales; family VFJN01; genus VFJN01. The sequence goes on from JBKJSO010000127.1 coordinate 1,548, forward strand.
TGGCCTGTCCTTCGAGTTCGAGGCCGAGCTCGCGAAAGAACGCGATCGTTGCCGGTAGGTCCTCGACGACGATGCCCACATTGTCCATGCGTTGAACCGCCACGTGCCCGATCCTAACCGGCACATCCACGGCACGACTGCCGGGTCGCGCGAGCCGTTCGCCAGCGCGAATGGTTGATCGGCACCAAGCGGGTCTCGGCCGCGTCCGCTCGACGACCCACCATCGAGCGGCACCTCGGTGCGCTGCCGCTCACAGTCAGCCGCGCGTTCTGTGCGCTCGATGGGTGCGGCCCTGGCCGAGCTGGCAAGCGCCAGGAACCGTCGATCTGCCCCGGGGGGCGTTCAGTTCTCGCCCGTAATCTCGATGATCTCCACGCGGTTGCCAGCGGGGTCCAGAATCACAGCCTTTCGGCCGGCATCACCTTCTGGTTTGACCGGCCCAACCGACACACCTCGCGCTTCGAGCAGCGAGACGGTGCCTTCGATGTCCGACACGGCCATCGCCACGATGCCGTTGCCGGCATGTTCAGCGTCGCGCAGGATGTACAGCCAGCCAGCGCCCGTGACCTTCCACATCACTTCCTCGTCGTGCGCCACGACGTCCGGAGACCGGCCGAAGAAGCGTTCGTACCAGGAACGCGCTGCCTGGAAGTCGGCGACCGCGACTCCGGCGAAGAGAACGTTCGCATCCATGTCCTGAGCCTGTCACGGTGCGCGATCGCCCGCTGCGTTCTCCTCCGCCGCGACGGAATCGGCGATCTGAATGCCCGGCTGTCGGCTTGGCCGGTGCAACCGAACGCGCGGCACGTCGTACGGCCGACCGCGCACCGAGTGCCGGATGAGCAGCGGCCGCGCCACCAGCTATCTGGATGATCGGTGCGGCCGTCGACCCCGACGGCGATCGAGACGCAACCGCTGAGGAACGGCACATAGGAGCGCCTGTCCCAGCCCCGTAGGAATGGGACCCAGCCCAACCGAGGTCTCCACCGGGATGACCTAGATGCGCCGAGCGGTGAGACCAGATAGGAGCCCTTGAGAGCGGAGTTGCTCTGAGCGTGTCCTCTAGGGTGGCGCGGCGACGGAGGAGGCGGCGGCGTGCGACGACGGGTGTACCTGGTGCGGGTCGGTGCCGCAGGTGCGGCCGGCGCGGCGCGTGGGGTGCTGCGTCGACTGCGGCGAGGCCCGACACTCCCGTCCTGGACCTGGTCCGAGGAGATCTTCGTCGCGGTGTCTCGGGCGACGGCTCGGACCAGCGCCCGCCAGGTGGCGCTCATGACGCCCACCGGTCCTGGTTTGCGGCCTCGTCTCGCCAGGGCGACTCGCTCAGCCCTGACGGTGGAAGATGTCGATCTCGGCGGTGTCCGAGCCGAGCGCTACCTTCCCGATGGAGCGTCGCAGGGGACGATCCTCTGGCTGC
>JBKJSO010000224.1:0-2770 GCA_046595835.1 Acidimicrobiales bacterium
CCCCCGCCGCCGCCGCCGGCCGATCCCGCCGCACGCGTGCAGGCCGCCTACGAGTCGTCGGTCCCCGCGGCGTGGCGTAACGCCATCGAGGTGCACTTCAAGCTCATCGACGGCAACACCTCATGGGCCTCCCACGACGGCACCATCCAGATCGGCACCGCCCACGCCAACGGCAGCGAGGCGCTCCTGCGGGCCACCGTGGCCCACGAGTTCGGTCACCTGATCGCCTTCCGCTACGGCTCCCAGGCCTTTAACGGCGCCGCTCCCGAGGGCTGGCCCGCCTACAGCAGCCGGCCCGAAGAGGCCTGGGCCGACTGCGTGTCCCGCGCCTTCTCGGGCGTGAACGATCCCTCGCACGGCCTGCCGGCGTGCGCCGGGAGCTCGCTGTCGTGGACCGCCAGCTGGGTGTCCGGTGGGCCCGACGCCCACGCCCGCACCGGGTCCTGACGAACCAGTCGTACCCCGCCCGTCAGGCGAAGCGACCGAGGAGCGCCGGAGGGTTCTGCGACTGCAGCACCCCGCCCGCGACCTCCTCGGTGATGGCAAGCGCCGCAACGTCACCCGAGACCTGGAACGGCAGCACGGCAGCGGGGTGGGCCCCCAGCAGCCCGAGGGAGATCAGGCCCCCAGCCGTCTGGCCCCAGAGCTGATAGGTGCGGGTGTCGTCGAGGGCCGGGAGCTCATGCACGACGAGGTACCCGGTTCCGTTCGGCAGCACCACGGCCGAGGCGCTGAGGGTGCCGTCGGGCGACCGGAGCGTGGACTGGATGGCGCTGGGGTCGACGAGGGCGAGGTTGGCCGCCGTGAGCATCGCGTCGTCGCCGAGGGCGGTGCTGACGCGGTTGATCTGGTCATCCTGCTGCACCACCTTCACGCCCAGGGCGCCGATGGTGACCGCAGCCGCCGCACCGATCGCGGCGATGACGACCCGGTTGCCGCGGGTGCGGCGTCGACTGGCGATCGGGATGATCGTGGCGCCCGATCCTGGGAGCGACAACCGCATCGGAGGCGCCTCCACCTCCAGCGTGCTCGCGATGCGGTCCCAGAGGTCGGCCGGGGCATCGCCGCCGCTGTTGCCGAGCAGGGTCGCCACGCCTCGATGGCCGCGCACCTCATCACGACAGCGCGGACACTCGTCGAGATGACGCTCGACCAGTGCCGCTTCGTCGGGATCGACGGCGTGCAGTGCGTAGGCGCCCAGCAGCTCAACCACCTCGTCGTGAGCCAGGTTGCTCACAGGTCGCCTCCCAGGCCAGCACCGACCAGCTCGGTGCGCATCCGCTTCAACCCCGAGCGGATCCTGCTCTTCACGGTTCCCTCAGGCTCATCCAGCATCTCCGCCACCTCACGGTAGGTGTGGCCCCCGAAGTAGGCCAAGGCGATGGCGTTGCGCTCCCCCTCCGGAAGGGTGTTCAAGGCGTCCTGCACCTGCTCCGCCACGGCTAGGTCGACGACCTCGTGCTCGAGGTCGTAGCCAGATTCGGCAGTGCGCCGGACGTCGCGCTCCTCGCGCGCACGGCGGGACGTCTCCGATCGCAGAAGATCCACCGAGCGGCCGTGGCACTGGGCCAGGAGGTAGGAGCGCAGGCTCCCCCGCTCAGGGTCGAACTTCTCTGGGTTGTTCCAGAGTCGCAGGAACACCTCCTGCACGATCTCCTCGGCGAGCGTCGCGTCGAACAGCAGACGCCGCGACAGAGCGAAGACGGCCCCGGCGTGGCGCCGATAGGCCTCAGCCAGGGCTTCCTGGCGATATCGGCTGATCGACACGACGAGGACGGCGTCGCTCGCAATGGAGAGGTCGAGATCGTCTCGGGTAGCCATGGCTGCTGAGTGTTCGGTGCCGGGCGGCGGCACGGATGACGGGTCGTCGGTGCTCATGCCAGCTCGAACCGCGACACGACCTCGACGTGCGAGGTGTGCGGGAACAGGTCGACGAGCGTTGCGCTTCGGATCTGATACCCCGCTGCGGCCAGGAGCTTGGTGTCTCGGCCGAGCGACGCCGGGTCGCAGCTCACCAGGGCCAGGCGCGTCGCGTGGGTGGCCACCACGGCCGCCACGCCCGTAGCCGCCAGGCCGGTGCGGGGCGGGTCGGCGACCACGACGTCGGCTCGCGCCGGGCGCCAGCGGGCCACGTCGGACTTGAGGATCCGCACGGAACAGTCGGCGAGGTTGACCCGGGCATCCGCCACCGCCGATGCGCCCGACTCGACGAGCGTGGTATGCCCCACCGGGCCAACCGAGCCGGCGAAGAGACCGACGCCCCCGTAGAGGTCGACCAGATGGGCGTCGGGGCTGAGGGCGCCGTCGAGGGCCGCGGCCACGGCCTCGACCAGCGCCTCAGCACCGTCGGGACGGGCCTGGAAGAACGAGCGGGCCGAGACCCGCCAGCACCGGCCGGCCAGCTCCTCGTGGTACCAGGCCCGGGTGCCGGCCCGGAGCTCGGCCTTGGTGACGACGCGCACGCCCTCGGGCACGGTCACGACGTCAGCCCCCCCGTCGACGATGACGAGGCGTTCACCGGTGCGGGCCCCGACCCGCAGGATCACCTCACCGTCGGGGTAGCGCCCCGCGGTGATCAGCTCATCGAGCAGAGGGTGGGCCACAAGGCATGGCGACACGGGCACCAGCTCGTGACTGCCCCGGTGACGGAAGCCGAAGCGCCCGTCGGCTGCCGCGCCTCGGGCGGTGGTGCGGCAGCCGACGGGCGCTTCGGCTTACGTCACCGGGGCAGTCAAGAGCTGGTGCCCGTGTCGTCATGACTTGTGGCCCA